>JAJAYR010000099.1 GCA_026786155.1 Pyrinomonadaceae bacterium | reverse complement strand
TTTTGCCGTAAAAAGTTTGGGTCAGAGCCAGCAACGCGCCGTCAATTCCGACGGCATCGTTCGGATTGGAATTGATCGCCGCGACGATAAAAAAATAGCCCATCAAACCGTAAATCACCGCTCGCGCCGTAAAACCGAGTGCGCCCAAAACGCCGACGATGCGCCGTTTATTTCCCTGCAATTCATATAGCCGGAAGTCTTCCTTAAACTTACCCGATATGCCGCGATAACATTCGCTGATGCCTGCGCCGATGACGATTACACCGATGAGAAAAACCAGCACCGCGCCGAGCGGAAAGGCGAGAATTATCGCCGTCATCGTCTTCTGCACCGCGCCGTTCTGCACCGCGATATTCGCCGTCGTCACAATCGTCCACGCCGTCCACGCTAAGAAAAGATAGAAAAAGCCGACACTGACCGCGATAATTCGTTTGATAATGCCCTGCCAATTTTTGCCCGCGTCGTCAACGTCCGCCGCGCCGCGCAAGATGTTCCAAACGCCGTGTCCGACCGCACCAACGATAAAAATTATCAAAATTATTTTGCCGTAAGAAGCCTGGGCGATTCTCGTCAAAGCTCCGGTCGGGTCGGCTAATTGTCCGCTTTTGTCGCCGATTGCCACCAAAACCGCCAGCACGCCGATCACGATAAAAAGAAAACCTTTGGTATAAAAACCGAACTCCGACAGTTTTTGGATGTACGGATGACTGACGATTTCTGCCGCCGCCTCGACCGTCTGTTCGACTTTTTCGCTGACTAATTCTTTAGTAGCATCATTCATTTCATTTGGTGAGAAAAAGTAAAAACCTTTTGCGTCTAAGCAGCCAGGCAAAAATGGAGGCTAAGTGTTTGGAGTTCCAATTTTAATTGGCTGCTTGCCCGATGTAGAAGCCAACTAAAGTTGGAACTCCAAACTTTTTTGCTGAGTCTAATTCTGCACTATTGCTTAAATCCTTTTACGATTTCTTCTGCGCGTTCGCCGCTTTTTTGTTCAGCCATTTCGCCCAGCGTTCGATATACGGCTGAAACGGCTTGAAAAACTTGGCGCGTTTGGATTTGGCGTTTTGCTTTTCGCTCCAATCCTTCAAATTTTTCTGCGCGTATTGTCTGATTTGCGGTTCGAGATTCGTCTTTTTCACCGAATGCCGCAGCATCAAATAATAATGCTGCCCGACGAGCGAAAACAGCAGCCCGGCGAGATTGCTTTTAAACGAACTTTTCGCCATCCAACGCTTCGCAAAACCTTCGGTCGGCTGCAATAATGCGCCAACGGAAACTTCGAGCCACGGATTTTTGTTCTGCACTTTCGGATGATAAAGTCCCGGCAAATCGCCTTTGATTGGTGTTTCCGTCTTCATCTGCGGATGTTTGATAAAATCCACGAGCCGGATTCGTTCGATTCCGCGCAACTGCTCGGTCGGCAGAAACGCAATGATTTGGCGGATATTTTCTTCCGCCTTTTTCGGCAAAGCGATGCTCGCTTGATTTTCGATTTTTATTTCCGTTTGTTTCGAGGTTTTCAAACCTGCTAATTGTAATGCCATAAACTAATTTGTAATAAATTCCGCTTCCGATAATTCGCTCTCGGAATAAAGTGTTGCGGGCGCAAAATCCTGTTCGTTTTCCCATTGCACCGTGCCGAAAGCTATTTTTATATTTTTGAAATAATCCAAGTTTTTAAGTTCAGAAAAAATTCCCTTGTCCAAATAAGGTTTCACGTCAAAGCGTTTATTCAGACCGTCGTTAAATTCCAAGTCTAATGTAAAATCATCGTTTGCCTTTGCCGAAATAACTTTTTTCATAGTTTTATCGTAGCGGTTCAATCTTAAAAATCGCTTGCCCGTTGGCGGCAAGTTTCCAGTTCGCCATCAATTCTTCCTGGTGAATCTCAATCCACGCCGACACGAGTTTCATTTTAGCACTTCGCAGTTTGCCTTCGATAATATCGCCGTCGGGAATCGTGACGACGGCTTCTTCTTCACCGTATTGAACGTGAATATGCGGAAGATGATGCTGACGATTATCGAAATAATACATCAGCACAATCACACCATAAAACATTGAAATAACGGGCATCAGCGACCTCTCGGGCTTTTCTCTAAATTGTAAATCGTAACTCGTCAATAGTAAATCACGCCACAAAGTTGTCGCCGTTTTACAACAAGTTTCAGGTTTCAGATTTCAGATTTCAGGTTCAATCCTTACGTTCTCAATGACTTATATTTTCAACAATCTTCGGCACAGCTTTTGTTAATCATTCTGTTTTTAGATATTTCAAATGAATCAAACGACTATTAAACAATCAATCGAAACGAGCGGCATCGGACATCATACAGGAGTTGAAGTTAATTTGACTTTGAAGCCCGCGCCGGAAAACTCCGGTTACATTTTCGTCCGCACCGATTTGGACAATTTTGAAATTCCCGCGTCCATCGAATACATTTCACATTGCAGTTACGCGACGACGCTTTTGCGGCGCGGCGTTTTGCTTTCGACGTGCGAACATTTATTGGCGGCGTTGCGCGGCTCGAATATTGATAATTGCTTTATCGAACTCGACAGCATCGAAATTCCGATTCTCGACGGCTCAAGCGAAAATTGGCTGGAATTAATTGAAAAAGTCAGTATCATCGAACAAATTGCGCCGCGTCATTACTTGAAGATTTTGAAAAAAGTTGAGTTTGAACAAGGCGATAGAAAAATGTCGGTCGAACCTTCAGAGAATTACGAAATCGAATGTCTGATTGATTTTCCGCATCCGTTTATTCACCGTCAAACTTTTAATTTTACGCTGACCAACGGTTCTTTCGGGCGCGAAATCGGTTCCGCCCGAACTTTCGGTTTTACGACGGAAATCGAAATGCTGCGAAAAGCCAATCTCGCGCTCGGCGGTTCTTTGGATAACGCGATTGTTCTCACGCCCAACGGAATGCTCAACGAACAGCCTCTGCGTTACAAAGACGAATTCGTGCGCCACAAAACGCTCGACATCATTGGCGACTTCGCGCTTTTGGGAATGCCTATTTTAGGAAAACTCAAAGCTGAAAAAAGCGGTCATTCGGTTCACGCTTCGCTGATGAGCAAATTGCTGAAAACCGAATCCGCTTGGGAAATCGTTGAAACGGTTTTGAGTTGAAAAAGTTTTGAGTTCAAACTTCAGTTTGCACCGCCGCGCTTCGCTGGCGGAAACACGCTGAAGCGTGAACTCAAAACTTTTTGCTATAATTCTTTTATGGCAAAAACAGCAAGCGGAATAAAATCCGAAAAGTTTGAAACGGAAATTCAGCGCGTTTTAATGACGGATTTTTCGCCAATTGAAATTGACACGCTCGCCGTCGAAGAACCGCTGGAAATTCGCCTTGGTTTCAAAGAAAACGGCAAATCAACTCACCAAGCCGTTTCGATTACGATGCGAACGCCGGAAAACGATTTTGAACTTGCCGCCGGATTTCTGTTCACCGAAGGAATTCTCAACTCGAAAAATCAAATCGAAGCCATCAAACACTGCGGCAAATTTCCCAATAATCGAAACACCGTGCGGCTCGATTTAACGCCGGAAACTTCGATTGACTTTAAAAAACTAGAACGGAATTTCTACACGACTTCAAGCTGCGGCGTGTGCGGCAAAAGTTCGATTGAGGCTTTGACGACCGGCGCGAAACGAATCGAACGAAACGATTCCCCAAAAGTTTCCGCCGCGACGATTCACCAATTACCCGAAAAAATACGCGAAAGACAAAAGGTTTTCGACCAAACCGGCGGACTCCACGCCGCCGCGCTGTTTGACGTTTCGGGAAACTTAATTGACTTGCGCGAAGATGTCGGGCGGCACAACGCGGTTGACAAACTCATCGGAGCGCAGTTTTTGAAGGGTAATTTACCGCTCGCCGACAAGATTCTTTTTTTAAGCGGACGCGCCAGTTTCGAGCTTTTGCAAAAAGCGGTGATGGCAAACATTCCAATCGTTTGCGCGGTCGGTGCGCCGTCGAGTCTGCGGTCGAAGCGGCACGAAATTTTAACGTAACATTGCTCGGTTTTGTCCGCGACGGACGATTTAACGTCTATCACGGCATTGAAAGATTGAACAATCAAACAGTTTAATGGCTCTATTTTCTGAACAATTCAGCGGTTACGTTCTCGCGGGCGGCAAATCTTCCCGGATGAAAACCGACAAAGCGTTTCTGGAAATCGGCGGCGAAACTTTTCTCGAACGTGCGATTAAAACGCTTCAAACTGTCTGCGAAAACCGCGTTAAAATTGTTCTCAATCAAACTCAAACTCATTTTATCGAACGACTTTCAAATGATTTTCCGCACATTTTCGATTTTTACGAAAATCGCGGCGCACTCGCTGGTATTCACGCCGCGCTGAAGAGTTGCGAAACGAAATACGCGCTAATTTTGGCGGTTGATTTGCCGTTAATAACGAACGAAGCGATTGAAAATCTCGCCGCTATCACGCTGTCTTCAAACAAATTTATCGCCGTCGTGCCGCGTCAAACCGACGGCAGATTACAGCCGTTGTGCGCCGCTTATCTCGCCCGGTATTGTCTGCCCGTGCTGGAAAATTTAATGGGAGAAAATGATTCCGCGTCGGTCAACGATTTCCTCGAACTCATCGCGCCGCGAATTGTCTACCAGGATAAATTAACTGCTGATGAAATAAGCGACATATTTTTCAATGTCAATTATCCGGCGGATTATCAGGAAATCTAAAATGATTTGGGTCAAAAGTTCGAGTATCATTGAGACATTATGGAAAATTCAATCAGCAATTTTATTAAACATCACTTTCGGCATTTCAACGCGGCGGCATTGGTTGACGCGGCGGAAGGTTACAAAACGCATCTGACGAACGGCGGCAAAATGATGATTACGCTGGCGGGCGCGATGAGTTCAGCGGAACTCGGTTTGTCTTTGGCGGAGATGATTCGGCAGGACAAAGTGCAGATTATTTCCTGCACGGGCGCGAATTTGGAAGAAGATTTATTCAACCTCGTCGCCCACGATTTCTACGAAAGAGTTCCGCATTACCGCGATTTAACGCCGCAGGACGAGCAAGAACTGCTCGACCGCCATATGAACCGCGTAACCGACACCTGCATTCCCGAAATGGAAGCGATGCGGCGTTTGGAAACCGCAATGGTTGACGTTTGGACGAAAGCCGACCAAAACGGAGAACGCTATTTCCCGCACGAATTTATGTATCAGGTATTAAAATCCAGCGCGTTGGAACAGTATTATCAGATTGACCTGAAAAATTCGTGGATGTTCGCCGCGATGGAGAAAAACCTGCCGATAATCGTTCCCGGCTGGGAAGATTCGACGATGGGCAATATGTTTGCCGGACACGTTATCACCGGAGACATCAAAAACGTCCACACGGTTCGGACGGGCATCGAGTATATGATGATGCTCGCCGAATGGTATACGCGAGAGGCGCAAAATGATTCGACCGTCGGATTTTTCCAAATCGGCGGCGGCATCGCGGGCGATTTCCCGATTTGCGTCGTGCCGATGCTGCATCAGGATTTGCAGCGCGACAATGTTCCCGTCTGGGGTTATTTCTGCCAGATTTCCGATTCGACGACGAGCTACGGTTCGTATTCGGGCGCAGTTCCGAACGAAAAAATCACCTGGGGCAAACTCGCCGTGGACACGCCGAAATTCATCGTCGAATCCGACGCTTCAATCGTCGCACCTTTAATGTTCGCTTATATTTTGGGCTGGTGATTTTATGAAAAGAGTGGAAAGCTATCTGCATTGCTATTCAAAAAAAATTCTATATTTCTTCAAAACTGGTAATTTTAGTTTTAGAATTGCCAGTTTTGTTTTCTTATGTAATCCAGAAAATTCATATATGGAACTCCTAAATCTCTACAAACATTCGGAATTTTGTTTTTATGTGGACTGACGCTTGTTAGTAATTGTTCTTCATTTATAACAGTTAACTTTCTTACTTTCGCTATGGCAATTACCCACATATCAGCACAATATCTGCTGGGTGTTTTAAGATTCATAAGTTTTCTATGTTCGGGGTGCGCCATTATTGATGTAACCACATTTTGTATATCGGCATCTTCAGGTTGGAAGAAATTGGGAAACCCGTTGCACCACTTCGCAAGTTCATCAACTACGAAATCTTCCAATTCCCTTTTTACTTCGTCGGGAGCAACAATCTTTCCAAATTCAATTTGTTCACCAACCTTATTCCATAATGACGGGAAAACTTCTTTCGGATAAGTTTTTCTCAATCCTTCGATTAAAGAACTCGAATCAATGGCGTATTCTTCTGTTCCAATCAAAAATGTCAATTTTTGTCTCCCGCCGAATACGATGGATTTAATGTTTGCTCAATTTTTGGTAAGTGTTTTAGTTTTGTTCCAAGATATTCCGACACATCAAGCAAGCCAATTTTATTTTGGCGATAACTTTCAACAACTAATCTCGCAAACTTTCTTCCCGTTTGATTAAGAACTTTGTAATGTTGTGGAACTCGAAAGGTTTTTTTTTCTTCTTTTTCTTGATTAGTTTTGATTCTGTATTCAGCCTGATATTGCTCTCTTTTTTGCTTGTAAAAATACTCTGTCGTTTTGTCTATCGCCAACAATCTGCGGAGAACGACTTCTCTGCTCACACCGAAGCGTTCCGCTAAACTGTAAATTTTCTCATCATCCCATTCGGATTTATCTTTATGTTGCTGAACAATAGAAATATCTCGCAACCAATCCGTAGGAACTAACGCTTCCCCGGCAACTGCATTACAAAAAACTTCTATTTTATTTTGCTCTCCTAAATCACAAATACCTCCCGAATGTAATAGGAGATGAGTAAATTCGTGAAATAAGGTAAATATACGAGCTTTGTGATGATCTTTTGAATTTAAAACAATTATCGGCAGAGGATGTTTGTCAATTGAAAAACCTCTCATTAGTTTTAAATCAATTAAAGAAGCTGAAAAGACTAATGTTCCCAAATCCTCAATTTTTTCACGCCAAAAGTTCAAACGGCTTTCTTTTTTTATTTTCTCCTGTTGTTCAAAGCTGACCTTCAAAAGCCTGCGAATAAGTTTTCCTACGTCATAAACCTCATCGGACAAAGTAGCTTTTGCTCTAAATTTAGGAATGTCTATTTCAAGTTCTTTGAACAAGTCTAAAGCTATTTCTCTTCGATACTTTGCCTTTCTAATTTCAAGGCGAAGATTGGGCGAAAGTTTTTTTCCTTCATCTTCCGGCAGTCGTCGAAAATCCTTAGGAAGATTTTCTCGCGGTGGCGGAGTTGGCAGGTAAAAGAAAGCTAAAGGGCGTTTATACACATTACAAAGCTTACGGAGTTGTGAAATAGTAAGACGGTCATTTCCTACTTCACAACTTCGCAATTTGTCAGGCTCAATAGTAATTTTTTTTGCTGCTTCCTCAAGATAAAATCCTGCTGATTCACGCGCCCACGCGAGAATTTGGGGATTAATCAGAGCCTCATTTCCAGCAACAGCCATTATTATTCCTAATTAATCTCTTGAAAAATTTTTAATGATTGGAAGTTAAAACCGTTCAAAATATAACACACATTCAATAAATCATTTGTTCCAATCTTCCATATGGAACGAGCCTTCCTTATCAATTCGCTGATAAGTATGCGCCCCGAAAAAGTCGCGCTGCGCCTGAATCAAATTGGCGGGCAGGCGTTCCGAACGGAAAGCGTCGAAATATGCCAGAGCCGACGACAGGCAGAGCGCCGGGATGCGGCTGTCCATCATTTTTTCGTTGACGCTGCGCCAGTCGTCGCAGTTTTTGTTGAGGATTTCGGCGAATTTGTCGTCGAGCATCAAATTCGGCAAATTCGGATTATTGTCGAACGCCTGACGCATTTCTTCCAAAAGCGTGGAGCGAATGATGCAGCCGCCGCGCCAGATTTTAGCGATGTCGGATAAATTTAAGCCGTAATTTTTTTCGGTCGAGACGGTTTTCAGCAGCGACATTCCCTGCGCGTAAGTGATGATGAACGAACTCAAGAGCGCGTTTTTTAATTCTTCGCTTAAACGCGGATACTCGTTCGATTCGCGGATGTCGGTGTTGCGCTGTTCGTCGGACGGGTTTTCAACCGTTTTGGCGGAAATTTCGCCGATGTCGTCTTTGTGTTGTTCGCTGACGGCGGTTTCGATTTCCGATTCGGCGCGGGTCGCTTTTTGTTCCGAAGCGTGAACGCTCGCCACGCGGTCGCCGTCGGCGGGCAGTTCGGCGTTGACGAACGGCATCGTGCAGCCGTATTTTTCGGCGACGAGGACGCGCACTGCCTTTTGAGCGGAAATCTGGCGCATCGAAACGGCGGAGTCAATCGTCGGAATCGGCACGCCGAAATCCATCGCCGTCTGCGAAGTCCATTTGCCCGTTCCCTTCTGCGCCGCTTTGTCCAAAATCATTTCGACGAGCGGTTTGCCGGTTTCGTCATCGCGCTTTCGCAAAACTTCCGCCGTAATTTCGACCAGAAAAGAATTCAGTTCGGTGTCGTTCCATTTGGTGAAAGTGTCGGACATTTCCTTGTAATTCATCTTCAAAACGCGAAACATAAAATCGTAAGTTTCCGCCAAAATCTGCATCAAGCCGTATTCGATGCCGTTGTGAACCATCTTGACGAAATGCCCCGCTGAACTATTTCCCATATACGCGACGCACGGCTCGCCGCCGACTTTCGCGCTAGCAGCTTGCAGAATCGGCTCGATTCGATTGTAAAATTCGCGCCGTCCGCCGGGCATAATGCTCGCGCCGTGCCGCGCTCCTTCTTCGCCGCCGGACACGCCGACACCCATAAATTCGATTCCCTTTTCGGTTAAAAATTTTTCGCGGATTTCCGTGTCGGTGAAATGCGAGTTGCCGCCGTCAATTATCAAATCGTCTTTTTCTAAAAAAGGAAGCAAATCGTTAATCACCGCGTCAACGATTTTGCCCGCCGGAACGAGCAGCATAATGTTGCGTGGTTTTTGCAGTTTCCCGACAAATTCCGCGACGCTTCCCGCCGAATCAACCGGCATTCCCGCGCCTTCTTCGTGCAGCAAATTTCTTTTTTCCGCGTCCAAATCGTAACCGACGCAAGTAAAATCGTGTTCCGCGACGTTCAGCAAAAAATTTCTGCCCATCGTTCCAAGTCCGACCATTCCGAATTGTGCATTTTCCATAATTTTATTTTAAATGTTCGCATAATTCGCCGCGTTTTTGCAAAATCTTGTCACACAAACCGTTGCGGCGGTGTTTTTTGATTAGATTCAGGAGAAAATTTACAATAATGATTAAAAATACGATTCTTTTCGCCGCCGTTCTGTTGTCAATCGGGTTGCTGTTTTCGGGCGTTTCCGCGCAGGTTACGGTCAAAAACAAGCAACTGAAAAATCTGGCGGGCAATTGGGACGGCGAACTCGAATATCTCGATTATCAAAACGACAAATCGAAAACACGGCTCAAACTTCGCTCGATAAATACGTTTAAAGACGGAAAGGTTTCGCAGCAAATCGTTTATGTCGAACCAAACGGCAAAGAAATTAAAAGCGCGGGCGCGTTTGCGCTGTCGCCGGACGGACGGCAGATTGTCGAAGAAAAAATGAAGTGGACGATTACGAAAAACCTTTTCGATAAAAAGGCGAAAACGCGCACGATTGTTTATGAAGCCAAATGGAAAGACAATGACCGCAACGCCGATTTGCGCGAAACGATGGTTATCGGAGAAAACGAATTTTCAGTAACCAAGGAAGTGCGTTATGAAAACACCGCCGATTTTTTTGTCAGAAATACGCACCGTTACAAAAGGAAATAGGTTTTCGATTTATCCGGCTAATCAGCGTTCGCTTCCCAGATTGTCGCCAACGCCAAATCGGTTTGCCAGTTTTCGCCGTTTTCTTCAAACGTCCACCACGCCGACAAAACCATCTGGGCGAAAGCCCATTTGTTTAAATCCGGCGGCTCGACGGCGAAGGCTTCGGAAAACTGCCGGACGGCATCGTCTGATTTTTTTTGCAAATTCAGTTCGGACGCCAACCACCACAGATGATTGTTGAGAAAAACGGCGATTTCATAACCGATTTCGCCGATGATGCCTTTCGGGTCAAGCGCCAAAAACTCTTCGCGCGTCGCCAACAAGATGTTTTCGTGATGCAAATCGCCGTGAAGCAGAATTTTTTGATTGGTCGCGGAACTCAGTTCTTCATAATATCCGTGTGCCTTGTTTTGAAATTCGCACGGAAACTTTGTGCCGTTTGCCTTCACAAAAAAATTATCGAACCATTCTTCAAGCCGTCGAAACTCTAAATGTTGCGGCGGATTTTTCGGCAGACCGTGCAAAACTTTTATCGCCGCTTCGACGGCTTTTGATTCGTCACCGCGAAAATTTTCCTTCAAATTCGCGCCCGGCGTTAAACGCTCTAAAAGTATCGCGCGGCGGCTTTCGTCAAACTTCAAAAGTTTGACCGCGCCGTTGCCATCCGCCGTTTGCAAAAGTTTCGCTTCGTTGAAGATTTCAGGATTATTGAGCGGCAAAGCAATTTTCAAAACTGCTTTGCCGCCATTACTACAAACGCACGGCACGACAAAATTATACGACAAATTTGCAAAAGGTTTTGCTGCTTCGATTTGCCAATTTTCCGAAATTTCTTCGATAATGTGCGGCAAATCATTCAGCCAACGCTCGCCCGCTGCGCCGCATAAACCCAAAGCATTTCGCGCGAACTTTTCCGGCAATTCGGCTTTCAAATTTTTATTCATTCGTCTTGACGAGTCTGGCTCGTCTGACGGATTCTAAACAAATGAAATCTTTATTAGACGCAATTCGCCCGACTGTTTTTATCGAATCGGAGAAACTGAAAACTTTTACAAATCTGGATTTAACCATCGCGTCGGAAACCTTCCAGCACACCGGAAGTTTTAAATTTCGCGCGGCTTATAATCTGGCTGTTCACGTCGGAAACGACGCGATTTTGACAGCTTCGTCCGGCAATTTCGGTCAGGCTCTGGCTTACGCTTGTCAATTATTAAATAAAAAATGCACGGTCGTAATGCCGGAAAATTCGGCGAAAGTGAAAATCGAAGCGGTCAAAAATTATGGCGCGACGGTTGATTTAATTGATACGAAAATTATCGGGCGCGGGACGCGGGTTTCGCAGTTGGCGGAACAAATATCGGATGTTTATGTCGCTTCGGCTTACGATGATTTGTTCGTCATCGAAGGAAATTCAACGCTCGGCGATGAAATTTCCAACCGAGATTTTGATGTCGTGATTTCGCCAATCGGCGGCGGCGGTTTGATTTCGGGAATTTCTAAAGGTTTATGCCGCAGCGGTCATCGAGCCGAACTGATCGGCGCGGAACCGCTTTTGGGAAACGACGCGGCGCGTTCGCTGCGAGCCGGAAAAATTATCGCCAACGAAACCGAACCGACGACCATCGCCGACGGTGCGCGAACCGTCTCACTCGGCAAACACAACTGGGAAATCATCAAATCGGGCGTGGCGGAAATCATCGAAGTCTCCGACAAACGAATCGTCGAAGCGACGCGCATTTTATTCGCGCTGGCGAATTTGAAATGCGAGCCGACGGGCGCGTTGTCGCTCGGCGCGATTTTGGAAAATTCGGACAAGTTTAAAGACAAAAAAGTCTGTCTCGTCGTCAGCGGCGGCAATGTTGACGCGGAAATTTATCGCCGTATTTTGATTGGTTAAGCGGTTTCCGAAGTCATTTTGGCGAGTGCCTGTTTGCTGAAATATGAAATGACGACGACTGAAACGAGCGTCGCGGCGAAACCGAAGCCGAATGTCCAGAAATTAAACGGCTCGCTTAAATTCAGTTCGGAAAGCCCCGCGCCGAAAAAGACGACCGCCGCCGAACGCGGCAGCATTCCGACAAAAGTTCCGATTAAAAACGCCGAAAGCGGAACACGCGCCGCCGTCATCAGCAAGTTGGTGGTGGAAAACGGCATCGCGGGCGAGAATCTGAGCAAAGTTATAACGAGCGTCGTGCGTCTCAAATTTTGGTTAAGAAGCGATTGGTGCAGAACTTTTGCTTTTTCGTGATGCGCGAGAAAGTTTTGAAAATCTTTGCCGACGAGCGGCGACAAAACGTAAGAAGAAATCAGAGCCGCGCCGACAATCGCCGCCATATGCAGACAAATTCCGAGCGGAAATCCGAACGCCCAGCCGCATAAAATTCCGATGACATTGGTCGGAAGCAGCGCAAAACCGCACGCCAGCCACGCCGCCAAAACATAAATCAACATTCCGATTTGCCAATTTTCGCGCAGCCAATCGCCCGCCGTCGGCGCGAAAACGAGCAGCAGCGTGCTGTTGACAATCGGCACAATCGCCGTCGCCGCGCCGAGCATCGCCACGCGGTCGAGTTCACGGAAAGAACGATGGAAATTCGACGCTTTTTCTTTTAAATCGAGCATCGAAAATTATTCGGTCGTTTGAGTTTTGAGAATTTGGCGGCGCAGATAATCGAGCGCGGTTTGCGATGCCCGCCAGCGAATCAAATAACGGTCGCCGGGCAGAATGGTTTTGAAGGATTTGGTTTGCGCGTCGTCGGCGTAACCGATGAAAACCGTGCCGACCGGCTTTTCTTCCGAGCCGCCGTCGGGTCCGGCGATTCCGGTTACGGAAATCGCGTAATCGGTGTTTGCCAATTCGCGCATTCCCTTCGCCATCGCTTCGGCGACTTCGGCGGAAACCGCGCCGTATTTTTCGATAATTTCGGGCGCGACATTCAGAGTTTTTATTTTCGCTTCGTTGGCATAAGCAATTACGCCCTGCATAAAATAAGTGGACGCACCCGGAATATCGGTCAAGCGTCCGCCAATCAAACCGCCCGTGCAGCTTTCGGCGACCGCGACGGTTTTTTTATTTTCGCATAGCAATTTCCCGACGATTTCTTCCATCAGTTCGCCGTTTCTCGAAAAGACGGCAACGCCCAATTTTTCAATAATTTTACCGGCTAACTCTTCGAGAATCGCGTCGGCTTCGGTTTCCGAATTCGACTGCGCCGCCAGATGAATTTCGATTTCGCTTTTGTTAAAAAGAATCGAAGTTTCGACCGTTTCATAAAGTTTGTAAATCGGCGCAATCGCTTCGTCAACCGCCGATTCACCGACGCCGCCGACGCGCAGCATTCGCCGTTTGACGTAGATTTCACCGGCGGCGCGGCGCAGTTTCGGCAAAATAAAGTTTTCAAACATCGGCTGATTTTCGCGCGGCGGTCCGGGCAGAATGACGAAAAACTTTTCGCCGGTTTCGACCGCCATTCCGACCGCCGAACCGTTCGGATTCGGCAAAACGTCCGCGCCTTCGATGACGAACGCCTGACGTTTATTAATCTCCGGCATCTCGCGTCCCCACTTTCTGAATCTCTCGCGCAAATCCGTTTCCAAATCGTCTTGATAAACCAGTTTGCGCCCGATTGCCCGCGCCGCCACCGTCCGCGTAATATCGTCTTCGGTCGGACCTAACCCGCCGGTCGAGATGACAATATCCGAGCGTTTCAGCGCGTCCCGAATCGTTTCTTCGAGCCGCATCTTATCATCGCCGACCACGGTTTTTAATTTAACTTCGATACCGATTTCATTGAGTTTCCCGGTCAGCCAGAGACTGTTCGTGTCGGTTTTCGTCGGCGTTAAAAGTTCCGAACCGATGGCGATAATTTCAGCAGAAAGCATAAGTTTCAATTACGAATTACGAATTTCAAATTACGAATTTCAGGTTTTAAATTCGTAATTCGTAATTTGAAATTCGTAATTGATTTTATTTCTTGTCGTAAATGTCGTGCAGAACTTCGGAAATCGGTTTGCGGTTGGCGAACGGTTCTTCGTTGGAATTGCCGTTTTTTTTCTGATAACTTTTCCCGTTGCCGGAGTTTTGCGGCGGTTTCGCTTCGACTGTTTGATTGCCGTTCGGCGCAAATTTTTCGGGCGATTCGTCAACGATACTTTTCGGCGCGGTCTGGTGATTATTGATTTCCGATAATTTTTCGATTTGATTTTTCTGCTCCAGCATCGCTTTTTCCTTTTTGCCGTCGAGCAGTAAAAGTCCGGCGCGGCTGTTTTCCAGCATCACTTTGCCGCGATTGCGGCGGGCGCGTTCGAGAGCGCGAATCGCGGCGGAAGTCTGCGGAGCTTCCGCCGGTTCGCGTTCGATTTTTCGCAGAATTCGCACGTAGTTTCTCAGTTCCGGCGTGGCATAGACGTAAGTCGTTTCGTCGGCGTTGTCATTTTCGACGATGTAGGAAAGATGATTGACGGCGGATTTGTGGTCGCCGATGCGGTTGTATAACGCGCCGAGCGTGAAATAGACGAGCGGCGGCGCACCGTTCATCAATTGCAGAATGCGCTCGCCGCGATTGATGACTTCCTGCACTTCAAACCCGAACCAGCGGCGTTCGTCATCGCGCAGAACTTCGTTCGCCGACAGATAAAACTCGAAAATTTCGCGTGTTCCGCCGCGCGACGGCTGCGAAAAAGTTTTCCACAAAAAATAGGCGAAGATGCCGAAAAAAAATATTACAAACACTGGAAATTGGGCGACGTAAAGCATTGTCGCAATTAACCCGAAAGCTATCGCATACTGGGTGTTTTCTTTGAGCGCTTCGGGAAGTTTTCTTTGTAATTTATTGCTCACTCGTTTTCAATCGGCAGTCAGGATTTTTTTACAATCGAATTATAGTTGACCGCCCAACCGTTATTTTAAACCGACGGCGGCGGCGGTTCGGATTCTTCGCCCGACGCGGTTTCCGCGCTTTCTTCTTTGACTGACGGTTCGGTCGCTGCGCCTTTCGCTTCCTTGACCGACGGTTTATTAGCCGCTTTACTCTTCGTTTCTTTCACCGACGGCTCGGCGGATTTATCGGTTTCTTCCTTGACTGACGGTTCAGTCGCTTCGTTCTTTTCCTCTTTCACCGACGGTTCGCCGTCCGCCGTTTGATGGTCAGTCGGACGGCTTTGTTTTTTGGCTTCGTCTTCCATTTTCAAACCCATTTCCGCCAGCACGTCCATCGCCATACTGACGATTTTGGAAGGCGAATTGATGATAAAAGACAAAGTTTCACTCAGCGTGATGCTTTCCAATTCGAGCAAAGACGCGATTTTCTTTGACAGCGGCAGTTCTTCAAATTCCTTTCGATATTTTTCCTGCTGCTCTTCTTCGGTCGGTTTTTCTTCCGCCTTTTTTTCGGTTGACATAACGATAATTTCTCCCGCTTTTTCGATTTTTACTTCTTCCGCCAGCCGTTCGCCCTGCTCGCGGCGACTCTCCGACAATAATTCGCTTTCCGTTTTCGTCGTGGTCGAAAGCAGTTCGCTGCCTTTGATAATTTTCACGACCGCAAAGTCTTTTTCGTCAAATTGCTCGCCCGGCAGTTCGATGCCGAAACGCCGTGCCGCGTCCGACAGATAAGTTCCGACAGCGACGATGCCCGCCAAATTTTCCCGTTCAAATCTAATATCAACTTCGTTCATTTGTTTTTATATTTTTCGTTTAACTATAAACCGATTTCACGCGAATGCGCGGCTGTGCGCCCGAAGCCGCACCGTTCAATTCTCTTTCCCTTTTTTGACAATCGCCGCACAAACCCAGAATCCGCATCGAATGATGCGTCAATTTAAAGCCGTATTCGGCGGCGATTGAATCCTGTAAATTCTCGATTTCCGCCGAGAAAAATTCCACGACTTTACCACATCCGGTGCAAATCATATGGTCGTGATGTTCGAGATTGTAATGCGGTTCGTAATAGGATTTGCCGTCGCCGAAACGCACTTCCCGCGCCAGTCCCGCGTCGGTCAGGAGTTTCAGAGTGCGATAAACCGTCGTGTGTCCGACGCTCGAATCTTCCTTATGCACCAGCCGGTAAAGGTCTTCGCTGGAAACGTGGTCTTCGGTTCGCAGGAAGATTTCCAGAATTAAATCTCTCTGCGCCGTGTGCCGCAAACCCGCTTTCTGGATGTGTTCCGAAAAAACCTGTTTTTCCGTTTGAAATTCGTTCTGCTTAACCGTCATATCTAAATTTTTCAAATTCTCAAAAAATTACGCTTCAAACACTTAATTCCGACTTTTTACCGTTTGCTTTTGATTTTTATCTTAACACTTGAGATTCTTTTTCGCCAACAAAAGTTTATCGCTGATTTCGGCGAGTTTCATTTTGTCCGCGCCCTGCTTTTCGGCTAACGGAATCGAACGCAGTCCGAGCAGCAAATATATTTCGAGAATTTCCGCCGGAACATTTTCCCGCAAAGTTTCGAGATGTTTTTCCAAAGTCGAAACGTCCGCCCGCGCGAAAGTGCCGGTCAAAGATTCGGCGGTTGTTTGAGTTTCGAGATTTTCGACGGTGCTTTTGATTAAAGGCAAAAGAACTTTCTGCGCTTCCCGTTCCGGCAAACCGCATTTGGTCAACATTTCAATCGCCGCGTCAACCAGCGCGACCAGATGCCCGCACGCCGTCACCGCCGAAGCGTGATAAAGAGTTTTGAACTTCGTCTCAATCGCAAAAGAATTTCCGCCTAATTCGCGGGCAATTTCTTCGCCGACGGCGACGGCTTCGGCATCGCCTTCGACGCAGAAATAAGCGTTCGCAAATTTCTCCGCGCCGCGCCCCGCATCGCTGACGGAAATCAGCGGATGAAACGACGCGACGCGGCAGCCGTTAAGTTTTAAATCTTTTAAGACGTCCGACGACAATGCGCCGCTCGTGTGGAAAACGATTGGCTGATGCGATAAATCTGCTTTTAGTTTTTGGGCGACGGCGGCGATTTCCGAATCCTGGGTCGTGATAAAAATAACGTCGGAAGCGATTTCGGAAAATTCATTCGAGCGAATAATTTTCGGTCGCGGTTCGATAAATTCGGCGATCCGTTCCGCCTTCGGCAATTTCCGCGCGGCGAGATTTTCAATCTCAAACCCTTTTTTCGACAAAGCAATTGCCAACGCTCCGCCGAGTCTGCCCGCGCCGATGATGGAAACTTTCATTCTAAAAATTTAGAGGGGAAAAGTGGAAAAGTAAAAGAGGGAAAAAGTTTTGCGGCTTTAGAAAGCAGTCTCGCTAAATTTAGCAGCTTAAAACTTTTTCCCCTTTTCACTTTTCCACTTTTCCCCTTTCTATATTTTCAGCAAAACCGGCTCGTTCGGCAAACCTTCCAGCCAATCGTTAAGCTGGACGCGCAGTTCTTCGCGGCTGAGAAAACTTTCGTCGCTCGGCAGAGTGATTTGGAGCAGCGGCGCGGTCGGCAAATCGTCGAAGACTTTTTGCAGCACGACCAAATCGCCGTTGGTTAAAAGCGGAATTTGCTGAGACTTGAAAATTTCGATTAAACGCCGCGCCGTTTTGGTGAAATCTTCATCGTTCATCTGTCCGATAAAATGCTCGAACAAGGAGACCATTGTGTCTTTCAATTTCCACAACACGTCGCGATAATTGGCGCGTCCGCGGGCGACGGTTTCTACTAAAGTGGCGGGCAGTTTTTCCCAGTTCCGGGTTTGCGCCAGTTTGAACGAACAGCCGCAGAAAGGCTGTGTTTTGAGCATCGTCCGCACATCGAAACGGCAATCGAGTTCTTTTAACTGGCGGTAAAGTTCTCGCGCTTCCTTCCAATAAGTTTTCTGAAAAATAGTCAGCCGCGACAGCGTTTCAAATTCCCACCATTCGTCGCTGCGCCGAAATTCGTCGAATTTTTCCCGCATCAAATGCGATTTCATCACCAAATCGTGTTTCATCGCAAAATAATCGGCGAACTGCGCGTGAAAAATCTGCCAGAGATTTTCCATCTCATCGTTGAGCCGACTGTTTGGGTTAAAGTAACTTTCCTCAATAATGCGGACGAGTTTTTCGCGCGTAAATTCGAGATTCGCGTCGTCGGTCGTTTCGCAAATCGCCAGATAATTCCGAATTCGTTCGCGCCCTCCGACTCCATTGATGAAATCTCCCAGCACGACCAAATCATCGCGGCGGGCGGAAAATTCGCGTTCCGAATCGGAAAAAGCGTCGGCGACGCGGTGCAAACCTTCTTCGAGCGAAATCGTATCGTCCAGAATCGCCGTCGCCGTCACCGCCACCGTGCCGAAAGTTTTTTCGGTATAAGTCGCCATTCGCCAGATTTTCGTGTTCAAAACCTCGTCCGGCAAATCATTAAAGCGTTCCAGAAGGCGTTCGGACTGCCAATCAGCCAGCCAGTTTTCCAGAGCGGTTTTGACTGCCTGCCGGTCGGCGGGCTGGTCAATTGACTGAAAGGTTTTCGTGCCGGTGATCATCCGCGCCCATTCGGTCAAACGCCGGTCGCCGTATAAAACGCCCGACGGTTTGGCGATGCCTTCGATGTCGTTCCAGATGATTTTCAAATCGAGCGAACGGCGGTTGATGCGGTCGCCTCTTGAAGTTACAAATTCGATGCGCCGCTGTGCCACCAGCGCGGTCAATATCAGGTGCGACGCTTCGCGCCCCAAACCGTAAGGAGATTTTTTCAGTTCTCGATAAATCGTTTCGAGCGAGACGGAAGTTTCGGGATTTTCCTTGACCGCCGCCAAAATTTTGCGGGCGAGCGGTAAATTTATCAGATTATCTTCGGTTTCTAAAACGATGGAATTGTTGCGTTCGGCGACCAGTCCGAGCGGCAGCGCGAAGGTTTTCGCCAGCCTTTGCGTTTCGGTCAAATTTTGCCGCGCACCGCTGAAAAAATCGCTGACGATTTGCGAAACGTCATTCATATCGAGCGTTTCGGCGAAATGCGGATGTTCCGGGTAGAGATTTTCAAACAGCGGTTCGAGCATATTTGAAAAAACTTCGGTCAGCGTTCCGGCGGCGCGGGCTTCTTCGGAAAAATTGTAATCGAAGTCTTCGATTTCGAGCGTCGCTTCTTCCAAAAAAATCCGATTCCAGATTTTTTCGACCGCCATCAGATTCGAGTGTCCGGCGGCACGAAGTTGTTCGCCGTATTCTTCGCGCAAATTCTGATCGGTCAGCAAAACGTAGTAGCGCAGAATCGTTTCAGTTTCGTCCGGGCGCAGCGGCGCGGGCTGCCAGAAAACCTGTGAGATTTCCGGTTTTCGCGGCGGCTTTTGTTTGGAAACGGTTGGCGAATTGATAATTACTTCCCAATCCAAAAACTCCGTTGAAACCGGCGCGGTCGGTTCGGAATCGTCGCCCGCGTTCCAAACAATGCTGCCGTGCCGTCCGCCGCCGCGCCACGCGATGCGGCATTCCGTCCAATCGCCGCCTTCGTTTTCTTCGGAAAACTTCCAGTCGGAAAAGCGTTCACGCGCCACGCGGCGCAAAATTTTCGGAATAACCGTCGGCGCAACGGATTTGACGGCTTCGGCGAGCGCCTGATTGAGATTGTCCTTGCTGCTGACGCGCAGACTGTAGCGCGTTTCACGGCTTTCGGCGGCGTTGCGCTGAATTTCTTCGGGCAGTGCGGAAACGAAGGTTTCGAGCAAATCTTCGACGCTTTTGACGGATTTCGACGCATCGTTTTCGTCGTAAATGAGCATCGCCGCGCTGATTTCTCCGGCAGTCGTGCCGTCACCCTCCAAAGACAAAAGAAACAAGCCTTTTAAAGTCAATTTGGCTTGCAGCCTTTGCATGACGGGCATCTGCGTAATGACTTCGGAGTTGAGAATGTCGTAAGTCGCCACCGCGTCTTTCAGGTCTTCGATTTTGCGAAGCGACGCTTCCACGCTGTCGAAAACTTCGTCGAGCGCGATTAAGGAATTCGCCGGACGACCGAGAATTTTCGCGCCCGCTTCGGATGCAAAACCGAGCAACGCAAATTCCGGCGCGTAGAGCCGGACGAACGGCGCGTTTTCCAAAATCACCGGATGCAGCGGATAAAGCGACGTAAATCGCTGTTCGCTCCAGCGAAAATTCGGCATCGCCGTTTTGAAGTTCGTATAAATATCGTGCAGCAGCGCGGACATTTGCCGGTGTTTCGGGAAAATATGCGTGTCAACGATGCGGTAAAGATGTTCCTGGTCGAGATAATCAATCGAAAATCTTTGGGCAATCGCGGCATTGATGCCGTCGGCTCCGGCGATGTCGTCGTCGAGCGCGACGGCGACGAAGATATTCAACTGTTCGGCGGTTTCGGCAATTTCGCCGAGCATCACGCCATCATCCCGCGCCACCCGCGAAGCGCGTTCAAAAGCCGTGTCAACCAGCAAAATAAACGGCAAATCGCCGGATTTATGCACCGCCCAGGTTAGTAATTCGGGCAGCGAATCGCTCAAATCCGCCGCGTCCGTTTCAAAAGTTTCGGCGAGCGCGTCCTTGAGTTCCGCGAGCAGCGTGTCGTGCGTTCCGCGCCGGACGTTGGCGACGCAGTAACGGGCGCGTTTAAGATTTTGGGCGCTCGCCGCCGCGTGCGGATTGGTAATGCGCGAACGCAGTTCCGGGTGCGCCAAAATCGCGCCGAGCGTCGCCAGAAAATGGCTTTTACCAACGCCGCGATAACCTGCCAGAGCGTTCGCCGCGCCTTTTTTCCCGCTGAACGCCGCAATTTTGTCGAGCCATTTCGCCATCAAATCCGAAGTAAAATCGGTAAAATGATAAGCCGCGAGCGTCTGCGCCGGGTCGGAAATGAAATCCTGCAAATTTTTATACGGCAGAACTTCAACCAGGTCTTTTACTTTTTCTTGAATTCGTTTCATTTCTTTAAATGGAAAATACGCTTTGTTCGAGAGTAAATGTTGATAAGGAAGGCTGATTTGAAAATGCTTTGCCGAAAAAACTTTCGGGCATTTATTACTTTACCAATTTTTCATCAGAAAAAAAACTGTTTTAACAAAAAAATTATTCGGGGCGAGATTATAAATCGTGAAGAGATTCCAACCGAACGGCGAAACTCGAAAAAGTTCGTTCTTTATTGGAAATTTTGGCGGGGTTTCAAATTTTAAGTGAAAGGATTTTTCAAACGATTTAACGATTCGGAATAGATGAGAGATGAAAGATGATAACTGATAGATTGATGCGTGTTTTATCTCTCATCTATTCCGAATCGTTTCTTCTATTTAGATAAATTATGAAATACCATTGCCGTCAGACTTTTTACTTCGCCGTAAAAACGCCGCCGGTTCGCGCGGGCATCGAGAAATTTATTTTGCCGTCGTTTATTTTCACGTCGGAAACTTTGCCGAGTCGGTCGGTCAAAACAGCGTTCGGCGCAAAAGGCTTAATCATCGAAACGTCAAACGAAACGGCAGATGGTTTTATATCATTATTGAAAACGACTAAAACGGCTTGATTTTCCGCGACGCGGGCGTAAGCCATCTGTTGTTCTTCGTCTAATAAATCATAAGATTTGCCGTTTCTCAAAGCGTTTAAGTCTTTCCGCAACGCGCCCAATTTCGCCAGATGATTCCAAACGTCGTTTTCCTGCACGGTTCTTCCCGAAGCGGTAAAAGCGTTGCGAGTATCGCCCGCGAAACCGCCGGGAAAATCGCGGCGGTTGTCGGGGTCGCCCGCGCCGGGCATCGCAATTTCGTCGCCGTAATATAAAATCGGCGTGCCGCGCGAAGTCATAATCAAAGTCTGCGCCATTTTCAAACCTTCAATCGTCGCGCCTTTTTCATTCATAAAGCGTTCCATATCGTGAACGCCGAGAAACGTCGTCAAAACTTCGGAATTCGGATAAAGCCAGTCTTTAGCGAACATCTGCGAGATTCCGCGAATAGATTCGCCGCGCCCGAACGCCGCGCGAATCGGATAAAAAAGTCCGAAATCGAACAGCGTGTCAATGTTCGTGTCAACGCCGTCGTGTCCGACTTTTCCCTTTTGAAAGTAAGCCAGTAACGCCGGGTCGCCGTCGTAAAGTTCGCCCAAAATGTTGACGTTCGGATATTCGCGTTTGATTTCGGTTGCCCATTTCGCCCAAAACGTTCTGGGAACGTGCGGCAGCGTGTCCATCCGAATCGCGTCGAAGCCGTTCATTTCCAGCCACCACAGCGAATTTTGAATCAGATATTTTTCAACTTCCGGGTCAGACTGATTGAAGTCCGGCAGAATGTCTATAAACCAGCCGTCAATGTTGCGCGACTGCGTTTGATACGTCGCCCGCGGATTCATCGTCGTCCATTTTTGCCAGTTGTTGTTCGGATGTTTCTGCGCCGTCCCGTTCCACCACGTCGCCGTCGGCGAATCGTTTGCCCAAACGTGATACGGTCCGGTGTGATTCGCCACTTGGTCTTGAATGACTTTCAAACCGAGCGCGTGCGCTTTCTCGACGAGTTCGCGCAGTTTCGCCATATCGCCGAGATGTTCGTCCACCGCATACATATCAACCGCGCCGTAACCGTGATAGCCGGTCGTCCCCGGAACGCCCGGATAAATTTCCTTCGTGTCGAGCCGGTCATTATTGTCATAAACCGGAGTCGTCCAAATCGCCGTTACGCCTAAACTTTTCAAATACGGTAATTTATCAATCACGCCCTGCAAATCGCCGCCGTGATAGTGTCTGCCTTGTTTGCGGTCATACAAACCTTTCGATTTCGCCGGGTCATTGTTGGAAACATCGCCGTCGGCGAATCGGTCGGGCATCAGAAAATAAATCACGTCGTCGGGCGTGTAGCCTTGAAAACGATTTTGACGGGAAAGTTTCGGCGAGATTTCAAACGGCGCGTTGACCGTTCCCGTTTTAGTTTCGATTTTGAAATTATATTTTCCGGCTTTTGTTTCGGGCGCGGTTTCGACATCGAAAAATAGATAATGCCCATTGTCGGATGCGCGAAAATTATACGCCTTCAAACCGCTATTTATTGGCGCGATAACATTTGCGCCGTTCAAATTCGTGCCGCGCACGAGAACGCGCACCGGATTAACCGCGTAATTCGCCCACCAATTCGGCGGCTCGATTTTCTCGACCGTCGGCGTTTGCGCTTGGGCAGTAAGCAGTAAGCAGTAAGCAGTAAGCAGTAAAAAACCGATGTAACGCAATTTATTTTTCATATTTTTGCCACACAGTTCACAGAGAACACAGAATTTTGCCGAATCTTTACATTGCTCCCGGTCTCCTCTGTGTTCTCTGTGGCTAAATAATTTTATCTTCCGTAAATTTCCGTCAACCCTCGCAATCTCTCCGCAATTTCATCCGAAAAATCGCCGTCTTGACATTGCCAATACCAATTTCCCGAACTCGATGCGGGCAGATTCATTCGCGCTTGGTTGCCCAAACCCAACAAATCCTGCATCGGCGCAACCGCCGAATTCGCCACCGAAGACCAAACCGCACGGACGAAATCCCAATGAATTTCCGCGCCGTTGGAAGCGAGATAATTCAAACAAAAATCGTGTTCGCGTTTGATTTGCGAAACGTCGCGCGTCGAACCCGCGCCAACTCCCGAATTGAACCAGCCGACGGTCGTGTCGTTGTCGTGCGTTCCGGTGTAGGCGACGGAATTATTGATGTAATTGTGCGGCAAATCGTGATTCATCGGGTCGCCGCCGAACGCGAACTGCAAAATCCGCATTCCGGGAAAGCCGAAACCGTCGCGCAGTTCTTCGACATCCGGCGTAATCACGCCTAAATCTTCCGCCCAAAACGGCAACTCGCCGATAGCATTTTCGAGCGCGTTGAATAATTCTTTGCCCGGAACATTGACCCATTTTCCGTTGACCGCCGTTTTGTCGCCGCCCGGAACTTCCCACGCCGCCGCAAAACCCCGAAAATGGTCAACGCGCACGATGTCAACCTGTTTCAAAGTCGCTTTGATGCGGTCAATCCACCATTTGAAACCGTCGCGGCGCATCGTTTCCCAATTGTAAATCGGATTGCCCCAAAGTTGTCCGGTCGCCGAAAAATAATCGGGCGGCACACCGGCGACGACGCGCGGGCGATTCTGTTCGTCGAGTTTGAATTGCGACGGATTGCACCAAACATCGCTCGAATCCAGCGAAATAAAAATCGGCACGTCGCCGACGATTTTGATGTTTTTCGCGTTCGCGTAATTTTTCAAATCCGACCACTGCCGGAAAAAGAGCCATTGCTGAAACTTTTCCGCCTGAATGTCTTCGCGCAGATTTTCCCGCGCCTGATTTAGAGCGACTTCATCGCGCAGCCGAAGCGGTTCGTCCCATTCGAGCCACAATTTTTGTCCCTGCGATTTTTTGACGGCGCGGAACAGCGCGTAATCGTCGAGCCAACTCGCTTCCTGTTGGCAGAAAGTTTCAAATTTGCCGCGTAAATCAACGCTCGTCGTTCCGCGAAATCTGTCATACGCCAAACTGAGCAGCCAATTTTTCCAATCGTAAAGTTTGCCGAAATCAACTCTGCCGGCGGGAAAATCGGGCTTACGATTGATCTCATCGAAACTCAAAAAGCTGTCTTCGACCAGCAGTTCCGGCGCAATCATATTCGCATTTCCGGCAAACGCCGAAAAACATTGATACGGCGAATCTCCGTAGCCGGTCGGACCAAGCGGCAAAACCTGCCAGTAAGTTTGTTTGGCGCGTTCCAAAAAATCAACGAACTGATAAGCCTTCGCGCCTAAATCGCCGATGCCGTAGTTTGAAGGTAAAGATGTCGGGTGCAGCAAAACGCCGCTTGCTCTGGGAAAATTCATAAATTTTATTTAATTTATTCAAGACTTGCTCAAAAAATTTTAACGCCAAGACGCCAAGACGCAGAGACGCAAAGAAAATCAAATGTTTGCTGCCGTAAGTTTTCGCTGTAAAAAATCTTTGCGTCCTTGCGCCTTGGCGCCTTGGCGTTAAAATTCCCTTAAAATTAGCAAGTCCTAAATTATCTTTTAACTCAAAACTTATCGCCCGATTTCCAAAAATTCAGGTTACACCGCACTAATTTCGGGAAGCGAATTTATTGATTATACTCAGACAAATTGCGCCCTTTAAGGTCGGCGAGGCACCGAGCGTCGAAGCGGTGATCAGCGTCGTCGGAAGTTTCTGTTTGATATTTTCTTCGATAGTTTTGAGCAAAGTTTTTTCGATGAGCGACCAAACGAGCGTGATTTCGCCGCTGACGATGACCGCTTCCGGGCTGAGACCGACCAGCAGATTGACGATTCCGAGACCTAAATAGCGCGCTGTTTCGTTGATAGCTTGCAGCGCGGCGGCATCATTCTGACGAGCGAGCGTTAGAATTCGGCTGATGTCGCTTGCGCCGTCCGCACTTCCCGTCAAGTTGTTAAATCGCCGGATGGTCGCGCGGTTCGAGGCGAACGATTCCCAGCAGTGCGTGTTGCCGCACGAACAGACGGCGTTGTTATTTTCCTTGTCCGCGTCGCCGATGAGCATATGTCCGAATTCGCCCGCCGCGCCTTTGTTGCCGCGATAAATCTGCCCGTCGAAGATAATTCCCGTGCCGATGCCTTCGGCGACCAGCAGGCTGGCGAAGTTTTTGATGTTGTCAACTTCCGGCATCCCGAACCACAAATCGGCGAGCGCGATGGCGTTGGCATCGTTGTCAATCACGACGGACAAGCCGGTCGCATCCTTAATTTCGTCTTTTATTTTCCAATTTTCCCAATGAAAATAAGGCACATACGTTACTACGACGGAAACTTCGTCAACCAAGCCAGGCACGCTCAGACCGATTTTCACATCCTCGGTTTTCAGTTCGGTTTTGATGGCGGAAATTTTTTTGACGATTTTTTGGAAATTCTGAGCGCGGTCGGGCGAGGTCGGAAAAGTTTCCAAATGAATAATCTCACCGGCGAGATTGGCGGTGGCGATGTTGATGACGGTCGGCGTAATGTCCACGCCGATAGCCACCACTTCGTCCGTCCGCAGTTTGAGCATCGTCGGTTTGCGCCCGCCGGAAGATTCGCCCGCGCCGATTTCTTCGACAAAACCGTCTTCGACGAGCGCATTGACGATTGAGGAAACAGTCGAACGCTGAAGGTCGGTTTCGCGGGCGATTTCGGCGCGTGAAATCGGTTCGCGGTCGCGGACGTAATTCAAAACGATTTGCCGGTTGATGTTGCGAATGGTGTCGGCGCGGGCAACTTGTGATTTAGCTTTTTGTAAATAAATTCGTCGCATCGGAGCAGATTTTGAAATTTATCTTAAATTCAAATTTGATTGTCAGGAAACGATTAAACAGCAAGTTGCCGTGAAATTACAAAGGCAACTTTACTAAACTTTGTGAAAGCGAACAAAATACAGCGAAAAAAATCATGATTGAAAAAAGTATTTGCGTAACAGCGATTATCGGCGTTGCGTTTGACGAGAATTTTGATTCGACGTTTGAAAAAACGAATCGTATTCCTTCTCGAAAAATCCGGCAATCGCCGTGTCGCCCGCCACCAGAATCGGGCGTTTGAGAAAAGTATATTCGCTCACCATCAAGTCGAGCATTTCCGCTTCGGACAGCGTTTTATCGCGCAAGCCGAGTTCGCGGTATTTGACCGAACGGCGCGAGAAAAGATTTTCAACGCCACCGAGCATTTCCACCAATTTTTCAATTTCTTCCCGCGTCAAAGGTTCGTCCTTGATGCTGCGTTTTACGATGTTTGAAACTCCGTGATAATCCAGACGGCGCAGGGCTTTTTGACAAGTCGTGCAGTTCGGCAGCCCGTAGAAATAGATTTTGTTCATAAATTTTACGGTTCGACGACGGCACAGACAATTTTTTTGGTCGAGATTTTTTCAAACTTTTCTCTGACCGTATTCGCTTTCCAGGCGCGAATGACTTTATAAGTTTTCGTCTTCGGAACGATTTCCGCCAACACGATTAAATCGAGATTTTGCTTGCCGTTCTGCCGACAGCCGGAACTGTAGGAAAACAAAAATTCCTGATTTTTTTTCAGTTTATCGAACATCAAAACGTCTCTCACTTCCCAACTCGGAATGCCTTCCTTGTCTCGCGCCGTCAGTTTTTCCAGCCAGAGCATCAATTGTTTGCCTTTGGCAAAGCGCGTTACGCCGTAATTTTCGTTGGCGAGTAAACCGCCGCCCAAATCCTTCGCGCCGTTCGGCAAAGTCGCGCCGAAAACCACGCCTTTGTGCCGGTAGCCGACGAGATTATTTTTCTGCGCCGCAAGATGCAGAGGCGCGGCGATTAAAACGATTAAAAACAACAATTTCAACTTCATCAAATTTCCCTTCCCTGGTTCCCGGCGACCGAATTCACCGGACGCTCGAATTGATGATATTAGATTGTTTGGTGCGTCTCAAGCAAGCGGCTTATAAAAGTGATTTTGATTTATCGGCGCGTTTAATGTGAAATAGAAGTTCATGGAAAAACAGGAATTAAACACGCTCTTGTCCCTGCTGTTTCAATCGCACCCGTGGCACGGCGTCACGGCGGGCGAAACCGCGCCGCACATCGTCAATACTTACGTCGAAATCGTGCCGCGCGATGTCGTCAAATACGAATTGGATAAACCTTCGGGACATTTGCGGCTCGACCGTCCGCACAAATACTCGTCGCTCTGCCCGACACTCTACGGTTTCGTTCCGCAAACTTACTGCGGCGAAAAAGTGGCGGAATTTTGTATGCGGAAAACCGGACGAAGCGGCGTTGTCGGCGACGGCGACCCGCTCGATATTTGTATTTTAACGGAAAAAACGATTATGAGCAGCAACTTTTTTGCCAACACGAAACCCATCGGCGGCTTGCGTCTGCTCGACCACGGCGAGGCAGACGATAAAATTATCGCCGTGCTGGAAAACGATGCGGCTTTCGGGCATTTCGAGGAAATCGGCGATTGTCCGAGCGGCATTATCGAACGGCTCGCGCATTATTTTTTGAGCTACAAACAACTGCCGAACGACGCGCCGCGCGAACTCGAAGTTACGCATATTTATTCACGCGAAGAAGCGCACGAAGTTATCAATTTAAGTTTTCAAGATTACCGCGAAACATTCGGCAATCCCGAATCGCGGATTGATACATTGAAAACGCTTCTGCGGGCTTAGTTTTCGGCTATAATAATTTTGAGCGATGAGCAAAAGCGAGAAACTGTTTGCACAAATTCTTTCGGGAAAATCAGACGCGAACGTCAGATTTGAAGAGTTACGACAACTTTTGCTCAATCTCGGTTTTGAAGAGAGAATAAAAGGAAGTCATCATAGTTTCCGCAAAGCCGGAATTGAAGAAAAACCCAACTTGCAGCGCGACGACGACAAAGCCAAAACTTATCAAGTCCGCCAAGTGCGAAACATTCTACAGAAATATCGTTTGGGAGAAAATTGATGCACAAATACGAAATTATTATCTACTGGAGCGGCGAAGATAAAATTTTTGTCGCTGAAGTTCCCGAATTAAAAGGCTGTCTGGCGCACGGCAAAACCCAAGCCGAAGCGGTCAAAAATATCAATGAAGCCATCGAACTTTGGCTTGCTACCGCGAAAGAATTCGGCGATGAAATTCCCTCGCCGAGACAAAGATTGATTG
>JAJAYR010000098.1 GCA_026786155.1 Pyrinomonadaceae bacterium | reverse complement strand
GGCTGAGTTGGGATGCGTGTAGTTCGTATAAAAACTTGTGCCAAGAACTTGATAGTATTCTTGCCCAAGTCGGCTCATTATATTCTATTACTTTTGCTTAGGTGCTTAACTCGCAAAAATTTCCCAATCGCCGTCCACCGTTTCGACTTTATACCACGCGATTTTTGATTTGCTCTGCGCGGCAAACTGCGCCGCCAAAACGGTTTTGCCGATTCCGGCGCGTCCGGTGATAATCGTCGCGGAGAACTGCGCCAACGATTTTTCCGTCTGCTCAATCAGTCGCGGGCGTTTCGTCTCGCTCGTCAGCAGCGGCAAGAGAAATTTATCGGTGAAAAGTTTGACTGAATCGTTTTTAGGCGGCAGATTCATTTTGAGAAACGACGATTCAAACCCGTGATAATCAGGCGCGTCGTAAGTTTCGTTTTGTTCGTAAAAGGCAAAGTTCATCGCATTTTTAATTTAAAACAGACTACTTGAGTAAAACTTGAACTTTGCCGTAAAATCGTAGCTGACTTTCGGTTGAACTTGGGAAACCTCGAAATTTTCGTGAACGCCTCATTATTTTTCAAAAACAGTTATGCGATATTTTCTACGGCAAAAACTTTATTTTCTTTTTTTAATCTGGCAGAAGTGCGGTTTTGTCAGAACCCGGAGCGTAAGCGACGCGGTTGAATGTGCCGATACCACGTCGCTTACGCTCCGGGTTCTGACTTATGCAATTTGTCTGTCGTTAATTGCGACGATTTCGTCGTGCGCGGTGTCGGGCGAAAACGAGCCGTATTTCGGCAGAACCGTGCCGCCGTCGAAAGATGTGATGCGCTATGTTTCCGGTCCCGAACCCGAATCGCTTGACCCGCAAATCGGGACGGGACAAGTCGAACAGCGGATTTATCTCGCGCTTTTTGAAGGTTTGGTGGAATACGACCCGCAAACTTTAGAGCCGATTCCGGCGATTGCCGAACGCTGGGAAACGAACGCCGACTCGACGGAATTTACGTTTTATTTAAGGAAAAACGCCAAATGGTCGAACGGCGAACCGATTACGGCGCGGGATTTCGTTTATACGATGCGGCGCGGACTCGACCCGGAACTCGCTTCGCGCGGCGCGAGTCAGGCGTATTACATCAAAAACGCCAAGGCTTACAACGAAGGCGCGGTTTTCGTCCAAAACGCGGAAACCGGCGAATTTTTAACCGACGCGGAAGCAAATGTTTCGGCTCGCCTGATTTTGCCCGGAACGGAAAAGAAACGCGCCGCGCTGCTCGAAAAGAATCCGCCACTCGCGCAGGAAAGCGCGGGCAAAACTTTCGTTCCCGTGCGCGGTGAAGATTTGGGCGTGGAAGCCGTGGACGATTACACGGTGAAAATTTCGCTGACCCAACCCGTGCCGTTTTTCGTCAAAATTCTGCCGTATAATCTTTTCCGCTTCGTGCCTGAAAAATCTATCGAACAATTCGGCGCGAAATGGACGCAGCCGGAAAACATCGTTACCAGCGGCGCGTTCAAATTAAAGGAATGGTCGCCGTATGACCAAATCGTCGTTGAAAAAAATCCGAATTACTGGGACGCGGGCAGCGTCAGGCTCGAAAGAATCGAGTTTTATCCGGTCGAAGATCAAGGAACGATGATGAATCTGTATAAAGCGGGTTACATTGACGCGACTTATAATCGTTCCGTGCCGCGCGGGTGGCTGTTTTCGATTGAGAAAAAACTGGATTATCAGGACGCGCTCGAAGCCTCGATTGAGTATTACATCATCAACACGACCGCGCCGCCGATGAACGACGTGCGCGTCCGCCAAGCGTTTGCAATGGCGATTGACAAGCGTTTGATAACCGTTCTGCGCCGCAATTCAAAGCCGTCTTCGACCTTGATTCCGACGAACATTTTTAAGGATTATCCGACCGCGCAAACGACAAATTTCAACCCGGAAGCCGCGCAGAAATTATTAGCCGAAGCCGGTTACAGAGACGCGGCGGGCAATTACGACGCGAGCAAATTTCCGATTGAAGAAGTGGCGATAACCTACAACACGAGCGCGGGCAATAAGTTCGTCGCCGAAATCGTGCAGTCGCAGTGGAAGCAGAATCTCGGTCTGACCGTGCCGCTGAAAAATATGGAAGCCAAGACGTTTTTCAGCGCGACCGCCAAACTCGAATACAAAGGTTTCGCCCGTTTCGGCTACGCCGCCGATTACGTTGACCCGTATAATTTCCTGAGCATTCTGGCGGCGGACGGCGGCGACAACGGAACGGGCTGGAAAGATGAACGCTACAACAAACTGCTTGATGTCGCTAACCGGACGCTCGATAATCAAAAACGTCTGCAACTGCTCGCCGAAGCCGAAAGTCTGCTTTTGAGTGAACAGCCGATTATTCCGCTGACGACGGCTTCGACCAATTGGCTGAAAAAACCGTATATCAAAGGAATGTATCCGAACGCACTGACGCTGCATCCCTGGAAATTCGTTTATGTCGAACGCGATGAAGCGAAATGGTGATAATCAGTTGTCAGTTATCAGCTATTCCGAAAAAAAAATTAAATCGGACGAAAGAAAACCGCTGACTTTTAAAAGTCAGCGGTTTTCTTTTTATAAGTTGGTTTCCGATTATTGAATCGCCAGATTACTTAACTTCACCATCGCCTGCGCGAGTTCGAGGCGCGTCAGCGGACGGTTCGGCGCGAAGGTGTTTTGATTGAGCGATAAGAAATTTTTTTGCAGAGCGACCGCAACGTAACCGCGCCACGCCGATGGAATTTGCGAATAATCCGAGATGTTCGGCGATAAAATTGCGGTTTGCGCCGCCGTCTGTAAATTCGCCGCTTTGACCAGCGCGACCGCCGCGATAATTCGCGTTGCGACGTTATCGGGATAAAACGCGCCGCCGTTCGATGCGTCGTAGCAAAGTTTGCCGTTCGGCGATTTCTGAACGCTTTCGATTGCCACCCGCGTCGTCAAATCGTTGACATCGGCGAACAACGCCGACTGCGCCAGGTATTGCGGAACGCGCCCGCCGCGCACGAGTGCCGCCGCCAAATCGAAACGTGAAACCGTGAAATTCGGACGGAAACGATTGCCGTCCGGCAGCATTACGAACGAGCGCAGACTGTCTTTGACGACTGACTGCATTTCCGGCGAAAGTGTCTGGACATCGCTCAAATTCGCGTATTCGACGCGCGTCGTTTCGATTGTGCCGAAGAAACTCTGCGCTGTCCCGATGCCGCCCGTGTGATTAACCGCCGCCCGCCAGATTCCCGACGACATTCCGCCGATTGCGGCATTCTCACGCTTGCCGGTCAAACCGGGCGCGTTCAGAAAATTTGATTCGCCGCG
>JAJAYR010000097.1 GCA_026786155.1 Pyrinomonadaceae bacterium | reverse complement strand
GCAGTAAAACGAACGGCACGACGAGCAATTTTAAAATCTGTCCACCGAAAAAATAAACGACGATTCCGGCGAGCATCACGACCAGCGAAATTCTCTGCGTAAAAAGTTCCGCGCCGAGAGTTCCGCCCAAAAGCAACAGCAGCGCGAATGTAATCAACCCGAACCCGAACCAAGCCGACGGCTTCGAGGCGGCTTTTTTCAGCGCGTCAAATTCCAGATAAACGACGCAGCCGATGACGAACGGAACGAGCAACCCGTGCGAATAATTTTCGTCCGTCCACCAATCTCTACCGAGTTTCGCCAAAACGGTGGCATAAACAAACGTCAATGCCGCCGCGATTAAAAACGGTTTCCACAAATTCTTGAAATGTAGCGCGGGCGTGTTCATTATAAAAACTTAAAAGGTAGGAAAAGGAGAATCGCGGACATTTTCCACAATTACAAAAATAGCATAAATACTCAAACGAAAATAGATAAAAATTAAGACTGGAGCGCAAGCGTCCCCGCTTGCAGTGAGCGTCGCTTCGACGTGAAAAAATCTCGCGCGGCGTTCAACATTGAATTTACGCGCAACTCTTATTCGCGCTGTCGCACTCAGTCTTACTACAATTAATTTTTTCGATTCAAAATAAATTCAACTAATTCCCGCAAAAGATTAACTTCACGGTCAATTTTATTTAAATCGTGGTTTGCTTCGGCGGCTATTTTTTTCGCCAAATTGCTCGCTTCGTCCAAACCGTAAAGCGAAACGTAAGTCGCTTTTTCGGCTTGCGCGTCTTTGCCCGCCGTTTTGCCTAAAGTTTCCGTCGTTTGCGTCGCGTCTAAAAGGTCGTCGGTGATTTGAAAAAGCAAACCGAGTTTTTCGGCGTAATCGGTAATCGCGGCAAATTCCGACGCGCTCGCTTCGGCGATAATTGCGCCCGCTCTTGCCGAAACGGAAATCATCGCGCCGGTTTTATTTTGATGAATCGTTTCTAAATCAGCGACGGAAATCTGCTTGCCTTCGGCTTCCAAATCGAGTTGCTGACCGTCAACCATTTTTGCGGCTGATTTCGCTATTTCGATGATTAATTTCACGCGGATTTTATCAGATAAATTTACATCTTCGGCGATTGTCCGAAACGCCAAAGTCTGCAAAACGTCGCCCGCTAAAATCGCCGTCGCCTCGTTAAATTTTTTGTGGCAAGTTAATCGCCCGCGCCGCAAATCGTCGTTGTCCATCGCGGGCAAATCGTCGTGAATCAGCGAATATGTATGAATCATTTCGATTGCCGCCGCCGTTTTTAATATATTTTCACGGTTCGCGCCGAACATTTGCCCGACCGCCAACACGAGCGCGGGACGAAAGCGTTTGCCGCCCGCCAACACGCTCCAGCGCATTGCCGCGTGCAGGTTTTGCGGCGCAGTTTCCGCAGGCGGCAAGAGCGCGTCGAGTTCCGCGTCAACCGCCTTCGCGCATTCGGCAAAGAATTTTTCCAATCCGTTCATTTTCAAAAGAATAGCCTGCCGCCGTGAACTTGGCAAAGAGTTTGCGTTTTCACCTTTGCCAAAAAATCAGAAACGGTTAAAATTAGCCGAAACAAGTTAGCCGCTTTATCCAATCCAAAAAACAAAAAGGAAATTTCCGAAAATGAACGAAGAAAACAAACCGAAGACGGACGATTATCAATACGAACGCCAGTTACCCACCGATTTGGACGACGACACGCCCGATAAACCGAAGGGAATGGCGTTGCACACGAAAATTTTAATCGGTTTGCTCGTCGGCATTTTCGGCGGAATCGCGGTCAATCAAATTCTCGGCGGTGATAATGCGAACGTCGTCTGGTTTATCAAAAATTTCACCGAACCGCTCTGACAATTGTTTTTGAATCTTTTGTTAATGATTGTCGTGCCGCTCGTTTTTTCGTCGCTCGTCGTCGGCGTTGCCGGAATTGGCGATATTCGCAAATTGGGGCGCATCGGGTTGAAATCGTTCGGTTATTGTCTGGTCGTTTCGGCGATTTCCGTTCTCATCGGTTTGGGTTTGGCGAATACGATTCGACCGGGTGAGCGCATCAATCCCGAAACCGCCGAGCGGATGAAAACGCAGTTCGGCGGCGATGCGGCAAAGCGCGTCGAAGATCAGAAAAAAGTGGACGAAGCCGCCAAATCCGACTCGCCGCTGATGTCGGTCGTCAAAACCGTCGTGCCGAAAAACGTCTTTAACGCGATTGCGTCGGAAAATCCGAATATGCTGCATCTGATGTTTTTCGCGCTGGTCGTCGGCGTGGCGATAACCTTGCTCCCCGCGCCCGTTTCGTCGCCGTTCGTGCGCGGAATGGACGCGCTGTTTCAAATCACTTCAAAAATCATTGACATCATTATGAAAGTCGCGCCGTATGCCGTCGCCTGTCTGATTTTTACCAACGTCGCCCGCTTCGGCATCGAACTTTTGGGCGCGTTGGGCTGGTTCGTGGCGACGGTTTTAATCGGTCTTTCAATCCAGATGTTCGGCGTTTATTCGCTGTCGGTGTGGTTTTTGTCGAGAATCAACCCGCTTGAATTTTTCAGAAGAATCCGCGTTGTTATCGTTACCGCGTTTTCGACTTCTTCGTCAAACGCGACGTTGCCGACCGCGCTGCGCGTTTCGGAAGAAAATCTGGGTGTTCCGAAGGAAATCAACAGCTTCGTTTTAACCGTCGGGGCGACGGCGAATCAAAACGGCACGGCTTTATACGAAGGCGTCACGGTTTTGTTTTTAGCCCAACTAGCAGGCGTTGATTTGAGTTTCGGAACGCAGTTGATGGTCGTTTATCTGGCAATTTTGGGCGGCATCGGCACGGCGGGCGTGCCGAGCGGTTCGATTCCGTTTATCATCGGCATCCTGGCGATGATCGGCGTCAATCCGGCGCTGATTGCGATTATTCTGGGCGTTGACCGAATTTTGGATATGTGCCGCACGACTCTGAACGTCGTCGGCGATTTGACGGCGGCGACGTTCGTGGCGCGTTCCGAAGG
>JAJAYR010000096.1 GCA_026786155.1 Pyrinomonadaceae bacterium | reverse complement strand
GGTTTATAAACGCGAACTTTACGGCAAATACGGAGTTAAGGAATATTGGGTTGTTGACGGCTTATTTAATACGATTGAGGTTTATCGCCTCGAAGAAAACGGGCAAAATTTAGTCAAACGATTTGAAATTTACGAAACAATTGAAACGCCGCTTTTGCCCGATTTTTCGCTAAAACTTTCCGACATTTTCAAAAACTAATTTATGAGCGTTGTAGTAGAAAATTTACCGAGCCAATTTGAAGTCGTTGACCAGGCGTTAGATTCGCAGATGACGCTTTCGATGGGACCGCAGCATCCTTCGACGCACGGCGTTTTGCGGCTCGAACTCCAACTCGACGGCGAAATGGTCATCAAAGCCGTTCCCGACATCGGCTATCTCCACACGGGAATGGAGAAACTTTTCGAGTATAAAAAATATCAGCAGGGCATCGTCATCACCGACCGGATGGATTATTTGAATCCGCTCGGCAACAATCTGGTTTATGTGATGGCGGCGGAAAAGTTGCTCAACCTCGAAATTCCCGAACGCGCTCAAGTTATCCGCGTCTTGTTTTGCGAATTGCAGCGCATCGCGTCGCATATGGTTTGGCTCGGCACACACGCGCTCGACATCGGCGCGATGAGTCCGTTTTTCTATTGTTTCCGCCAGCGCGAAAAGATTTTGAATTTGATCGAAGCGGCTTCCGGCGGTCGAATGACACCGAGTTATTTTCGCATCGGCGGTTTGATGATGGATTTGCCCGCCGGTTTTGAACGTCGCTGCAAACAGTTTCTCGAAGATTTTCCCGCTGCTTTGGATTTGCTCGACACGCTCGTTACCGGCAACACGATTTGGCAGTCGAGAACAAAAGGCATCGGCGTTATCACGGCGGACGAAGCGATTGATTGGGGTTTGACCGGACCGTGTTTGCGCGGCAGCGGCGTTGATTTGGATTTGCGGCGCGATAATCCGTATTCCGGTTATGAGACTTACGATTTTGAAGTTCCCGTCGAACGCGACGGCGATGTCTGGGCGCGTTTCAAAGTCCGAATGCGCGAACTCGTCGAATCTTACAAAATCGTTCGGCAAGCGTTGGACAGATTAAAACCGGGACCGATTAAAGCCGACGCGCCGAAAGTCGTTTTGCCCGACCGCGACGATATGCGAAAACATATGGATTCGCTGATTCATCATTTCTTAATCGTCGCCGAAGGTTTCAATGTTCCCGAAGGCGAAGTTTATATGCCGATTGAAGCCTCGAAGGGCGAACTCGGTGTTTATATGAAATCGAACGGCGGACCGAAGCCCGACCGCGTTCATTTCCGCGGTCCGAGTTTCGTCAATCTCGCCGCACTTCCCTTGATGAGCGAAGGCGAAATGGTCGCCGATGTCGTGGCGATTATCGGTTCACTCGATATTGTTCTGGGTGAAATTGACAGGTAAAAATTATGACTGATAACCAAGAAAAAGAACTTTTCAACACTCTTGCTACTCTGGTTACAGGAGTTAATGCGATTCAGTTCGATGTTCAAGATATTAAAAAGACGCTAAATGAGCATTCTCAGATTTTGAATAAGCATTCTCAAATCCTGAACCGCTTGGATGCAAAGACGGACACCATCGCTGAAAAAGTGATGACTAACGATAAGCGTTTAACGGCGGTCGAAAAAGATGTGTCTGATTTGCGCGGCGGAATTCACTAATTGGAAAGTATGGCAATATCTGATGGAAGGCGTTAATGATATTCCGACTCAAAAGTTCAACTCGACGAACCGAATGTGTGGCTTGAGAATTTGGAGGAAAAAGCGTTTGCTCGAAGGCAATTTATGGAAAAAACAGAAAAGCCTGAAAATCAATTTGAAAGCGAAATGACGCGAATGATGGATCTCGTCATTTTCAAACTCGGCGGTTTGGAGACTGGATTCAAGAGTTTGGAAACCAGATTTGACGGTTTGGAAACCAGATTTGACGGTTTGGAAACTAGATTTGACCGTCTCGAAAAAAAAGTTGATGTTCTTTCCGTCCAAATGACGGAAATCGGTTTGAAGGTTATCGAAATTGATAAACGCCTCACCGCCGTTGAAAGCAGACTTTCAAAAATTGAGTCCGAAGTCATTAAAATTCGTGAGGAATTAGAAGAAGTAAAACGCAAAGTCGAGAGTATAGATAAAAAGGTTTCGCGTTTGAGCGTTGATTATATTCAGTTGGAAAGCAAAGTCGAAGATTTGACCTTTCGGCTTGAAAAACTAGAAGAAAAGGTATTTGCATAAAATATGGCATCAGTAGCTGCGACGTATTATACGAATCAAGTTGAATACACAGACGAAATAGTGGAATTTTCTCCGGCAGTCGTCGAAGAAATGAAATCGCATTTGACGAAATATCCGCCGGAGCGCAAGCGTTCGGCGTTGATTCCGCTGCTGTTCGTCATTCAGCGCGAGCGCGGGTTTCTCGATAACGCGGGCATCAATTTTCTGGCGAAGTTTCTCGGTTTGGAAGTTACGGACGTTTGGGAAACGGCGACGTTTTATTCGATGTTCAATCTGCACAAGATTGGCAAATATCACATACAGGTTTGCAAAACTCTGTCGTGCCGCATTATGGGCGAGCCAGACGTTACCGAACACATCTGCAATAAACTCGGCATTCACGTTGGCGAAACGACTGACGACGGGAAATTTACCGTGTCGCGCGTCGAATGTTTGGGAAGCTGCGGAACTGCGCCGATGATGCAAATCGGGTTTGATTATCACGAAGATTTAACAACGGAAAAGGTTGATAAAATTTTAGATTCGCTGAAGTAGTTTGGATTCAGCCGAAATTATATGAGAAAGATTTCGAGCCTGATTATTTTAGTTTTGCTCGGCGCAAGTTTTATACGGGCGCAGGAAAGCGGCAACCGGAATTACAACGCGCAGCGGCGCAAGCCTTTGACGAATTCTGGCGTTTTGGTCGGAACGAGCAATAACAAAGAAGTTTATTTCGTCGAGGCAAACGTGGCGATGAATATGAAAGCCGACGCTTACGT
>JAJAYR010000095.1 GCA_026786155.1 Pyrinomonadaceae bacterium | reverse complement strand
TTTTGCTTACCTGCTTAGCTGCATCTATTTTGTTATGAGCGGCGAATAGTTAAATTCCAGTTGACGGAAAGATAAATGATTGGTGAAAGTCAAAAAATAATAATGGCAAACGTCGGCAAAATCCGCATTTGACGAGCGTCGTCAAAAATTTTCAAAATTTTCAAAAATTCTGCATCTGTTTGCGAAAATCCGACGAAATGCTTATTGTAATAAAAAATCTTGTTGATTATTTTCGGCATTCACCTTAAACTGTCAACATTCTAACTTTTTTACATAAGTTCTACGGGAAGAAAGTTTTGTCGGCGGTAATGATAACCGCGACAACCAGCGAGAGGCAAGCAGTTACATCAATTTGACGCAAATTTGTGTTGAAGCGGTGCGACTGCAACCGGCATTGTGAGTGGACTGCTCTATCGTGGAGATGCGACCAGCAAACACGAGAATTTAGCCGGCATTAACAGTAATACGAGTCTTATCGGTTCACTCAGGCTCTACAATCTTTTTAATTTTGGAGGAGGGTAAAATGTTCTTGAAAAAAAATACAAAGAATTTGCGCTCGATACTAACCGTTTTCGCTTTATTCGGATTAGGATTGACAGGTTTTTTTTGGGCGGCGGGCGACGCAACAATGCAGTCATACGGTTCGTCAACCGCTAAACTGGTGAACGGGCAGGAGAGAATCCCGGACGTGGTTTTTCCCGGCACGGGTTTCGGACCGATTGCCGACACGACGACCAGCGGCACTTTCGGTCCGCCGACCGTCATCAGTTTCGCGGTTTCCGGCTTAACCGGCAGTCCGAGTACTGTTTCGGTTGATTTAACCGGAACGCACACCTTCATCGGTGATTTAGATGTTAGGTTAGCCGCTCCCGGCGGTTCGCCTTCATTCATAGTATTCAGCCGTGTCGGAGCGATCACCGACACCTCCTTTGGCGATTCGTCAGACCTCGGCGGACCATACACATTTAACGACGCGGCGACCGCCAACTTTTGGACGGCAGCGACGACTGCCGGAGCAGCCGTTCCGGTTGCTGCCGGTTCGTACCGCACAACGGCGGCGGGCGGCGCGGGACAAGTCAACCCGGCACCGGCAACAAATTTGACTGCCGCATTCAGCGGTTTAACCGCTGCTCAGGCAAACGGAACGTGGACTTTGACTTTCCGCGACCGCGGTGCCGGAGATACCGGAACAGTTACAGCGGCTAGTCTGGACATTATAACGGGCGGACCAACACCAACACCGACTCCGACTCCGACGGTTACGCCGACTCCAACGGTTACGCCGACTCCGATGGCGGGCGCATTGCAAGACGGCGGCTTCGAGATGAACACCGGAGCGCCGGTTGTTACCAATCCGTTCTGGGCTTCGACTTCGACCGCATTTACCAGTTCGCTTTGCACCATCGCGGCGTGCGGTACCGGCGGCGGCACGGCAACCCCGCGCACCGGCACCGGCTGGGTGTGGTTTGACGGCGCAGGCACGGCGGCTGAAAACGGCAGCGTTCAGCAATCGGTTCTTATTCCGGCTGGCGGAGTTGCCACGCTGAATTATTTTTTGCGAATCGGCGCGGTAACCGCTCCGACGAGTTCGGTATTGAGAGTTCTGGTGGGCGGCACTATCGTGCAGACCATCAATGAACCGGCGACCGCCGAAGCCGTCTATACTTTGCGAACCGTTAATATCGGAGCTTTCGCCAACGGCGCAAGCCACCTTATTCGGTTTGAATACAGCCGTCCGGGAGGAACAACCGGCAGCGATAATTTCACGATTGACGATGTATCGCTGACGACCGGCGGAACACCGACACCGACTCCAACGCCGACGGTTACACCAACGCCGACGGTTACACCAACTCCGACGGTTACGCCGACTCCAACAGTCACGCCGACTCCGACGGTTACGCCGACTCCGAGCGGACCGCCGACGGCAGGTTTCGGAATTATTGCCGTCAATACGAGCAATCAATTAATCAGATTCAACAGCAACAATGCCAACACGCCGATTGGCAGTCCGGTAGCGATTACCGGCTTGCAAACTGGTGAAAATATCATCGGAATAGATATTCGTCCGGCAAACGGTATGCTTTACGGTTTGAGCAGTGCGAGCCGTCTTTATACGATTAACCCGGCGACCGGCTTGGCAACTAATGTCGGCACGGCAGGTTCGTTCACACTCAGCGGAACGAATTTCGGTTTCGACTTTAACCCGACCGTTGACCGCATTCGCGTCGTCAGCGACACGGGACAAAATTTACGTTTGAATCCGAATGACGGCACATTGACGGCGACCGATACCATGTTGAACGGCGCGGCGACCGGTGCGGACGCGGCGGGCTACACCAATAGCTTCGGCGGTTCGACGACGACCACGCTTTACGACATCAGTTCGACGACCGATACGCTGTATATCCAAAATCCGCCAAACGCGGGAACTTTGGTAACGGTCGGTGCGCTCGGCATTAACGTAACGGGTATCAACGGTTTTGATATTGCCAATTCGGGAAATGTCGCTTTAGCGGCGTTCCAGTTGAGCGGCGGCACCACTTCCGGTCTTTACAGTATTAATTTAACGACCGGCGCGGCGACGTTCGTCTCGGCAATCAATTCGGCAAGCCCGATTCGCGGTTTGGCAATCACTTCCGGTTCGGCGGCGACCAACGTCCTTGACGTGAACGGTGACCGACGCGCTGACTTTATTGTCTCGCGCACGATTAGCGGTAACGTCAACTCGATCTTCTTCGGACGTTCGGACGGCACGTTCGGTAATGTCGTCTTCGGTTTCTCCGATGACATTTTCACGCCGGGCGATTATGACGGCGACGGTCGAACCGACATTGCTGTTTGGAGACCTTCCAACGGAACTTTCTACACTTTGCGTAGTTCCGATAATGTAACGGTCGGCGTTCAATTCGGACAAGCGGGTGATGAGCCGGTGGCGCGTGATTACGACGGCGACGGGCGCACCGATTACGCGGTTGTCCGGCGCACGGGCGGCGTGATGATTTGGTATGTCCGCAACAGCTCGAATAACAGCGTAACCGGAACGACGTTCGGCGCGGCGACCGATGTTACGGCACCGGGCGATTATGACGGCGACGGCAGATTCGACTTAGCGGTTTTCCGCGGTTCGGGTAATCAACCGGCGACCTTCTTCGTCCAGCGCAGTTCGGGCGGATTTACCGCTACGCAGTTCGGTCTGGGCAGCGATTTGGTCGTGCCGGGCGATTATGACGGCGACGGTCGCACCGACTTCGCGGTCGTCCGCACCGGAACGGCATACAATTGGTATATTTTGCGAAGTTCCAACGGAACTCTGCAAACCACCGTTCTCGGAACCAAGCCGCATTTGACCGTGCAGAACGACTACGACGGCGACGGCAGAACCGATGTCGCCGTATTCCGACCGGAAAACGGCAGTTTCTACGTGACGCAGAGTTCCAACGGCGTAACGATAGAAAGACGTTTCGGGCAGAACGGCGATTATCCGATTGCTAACTACGACACACACTAAACCGATTGGCGGTTTGGGATAACGGGCTTTCGATTTTCGGTTTTAGTCTTCGATTTTTTCGCTTAAATTAAGTCGGGAAAATCTAAAGGCTAAAAACCGAAAATCGAAAACCGAAAATGACAGACCGCCAATCTTCCAAGGGAGAATTTAAAATGAAACAAGTTTTTTATAAGAAAAGTTTGAAAATGACTCGCATTTTCTTTGCACTGGCGATGTGTCTGAGTCTTTCGGGATTGCCGGCATTTGCCTCCAGCCACGGCGAAGCACCATTAATCAGTATGGACAGATTCGCCGACAATACCGACACCTACGCTTTCCGTAGTGTCGAAGCCGGACGCAGCGGTTTTGTAACGCTCATCGGCAACTGGATTCCGCTGCAAGAACCTTCGGGCGGACCGCAGTTTTTCCGTTGGGACGACACCGTGTTGTATGAAATCAAAATTGACAACACGGGCGACGGCATCGAGGACATTACCTATCAGTGGCAGTTCACGACGCAGACGGTCAATACAAATACGGTTCTCGGTCATTCGACCGTCAACGCGGACGGCGCAATTACAAGTCTGACCGACCCGGATTACAATCAGCCGCAAACTTACAGCATTCGCCGCATTGACCGTGCTTCGGGCAGACGCGGACGCATTATCGCTGCCGGGCTTCGCACACCGCCGGCAAACATCGGACCGCGCGTAACGCCGAACTACGAAACGAATCTCGGATTACCGGCGGTTTATAATCTGCCGAACGGCGGCAAGACTTTCGCCGGAACCCGCGACGAGTATTTCTATTTTGACCTCGGACTTTTCGATGCGATTAACTTACGCACTTTGACCGTCGGCGGCAGCGGTTTGGGCGTCGGCAACGGGATTGATTCGACGCAGGGTTATAACGTCAGCACGATTGCGCTGGAAGTTCCGATTCAGGAGTTGACCCGCAACCGCGCCGTCGCCACCGGACCGACCGACCCGAACGCCGTCATCGGCGTGTGGGCGACTTCGAGCCGCCGTTCGATGAGCGTTATCAACCCGGACGGAACTCGTTCGCAGCAGGGAGATTGGGTTCAGATTTCGCGTCTCGGCAACCCGCTGGTTAATGAACTCGTCATTCCGCTCGGTTTGAAAGACGCTTTCAACTCGCTTTCGCCGCAGTTTGACGCGGTGGCGGCTCCGGCGATTCTCGACCCGGAAATTCCGAAAATCATCCGTCTCGCGTTAGGTGCTTTCAACGGAATTACCATTAACATTCCGCCCGCGCCGCGCAATGATTTGGTACAGATTTTCGCTACCGGCATTCCGGTCAACACGGTTACGGGACCGAATTTCACGACGTTTCTTTCCGACGGTCAGCCGCATGAATATCTTCGCCTGAACACGGCGATTCCGATTACGGCGATTGGCAGTCAGAGCCGTCTCGGTCTGCTCGGCGGCGACGTTGCCGGTTTCCCGAACGGACGTCGAGTTTTTGACGACGTAACGGACATCGCGCTTCGCGCGGTCGTCGGCGGAACACCGTTCACACCGGCGTTCAACGTCTTTCCGAATAACGCGCTCGGCGACGGCGTGAGTGCCAACCCGGAAGGACCGCTGCTGACGCGCTTCCCGTATTTGCTGCCGCCGAATCCGGGCAATGCTCCGCGCACGTCGAACATCAGACCGATCACCGGTTCTGCTGATGAATATACCGACGACCAGAAATAAATCGTCTGGATAATAACGAATCGGAGCGGAAATCAAAAGTTTCACGCTCCGATTCGCCTTTTTGAGCTATGAAAAAGATTAAAACAAACTCGCTGACAACTTTCGGATGCTTGATTTTAAGCGTCGTAATTTTAACAACCAACGCCTGCGTCAAACAAGCGGCTTCAAAAATAGAACCCGCCGAACCTTTGACGACGAGTTCGGCGGACGCGGAAATTGCGGCGGCGCAAAAGTTCATCGAAAAATCGCCGGACGCGGCAAAAGGCTATAATCTGCTTGCTGCCCGCTACATTCGTTTAGCGCGTGAAACCGGCGATTTCGGCATCAACTCGAACGCCGAAACCGCCGTCAGCCGGGCGCTCGAAGTCGAACCTGCAAATCTCGAAGCAAAACGAACCAAAGCCTCGTTGCTTTTGACGTTTCATCGTTTCGCCGAAGCCCTCGAATACGGCACGAAACTGCAACAGGAAAATCCGCAGGACGCGATTATCTACGGCGTTCTGACCGATGCCAACGTCGAACTCGGAAATTATCCGGCAGCGATTGACGCGGCACAGAAAATGGTTGATTTGCGCCCGAATATGGAATCTTACGCCCGCGTCGCCGCCGTTCGCTCGCTGCACGGCGATGCCGACGGCGCGATTGAAGCACTGAGTTTGGCGGCTCGCATCGCCGACCCGCAAGACCGCGAAGCGCAGGCGTGGTGTTTTGCTCATCTGGGCGACGAGTATTTCAAAGTCGGTAAATTTGCCGAAGCCGAAAAACAATACGAGACCGCACTCAGGGTTTTTCCCGATTATCATTTCGGATTAGCCGGAAAAGGACGCGCCCGCGCCGCCGCCGGTGATTTGGAAAACGCCGTCAAGTTTTATACGCAAGCGCAAACCAGAGTTCCGGCGACCTTAACGGTCATCTCGCTCGGCGATGTCTATGCCAAATCAGGCAACGCGGCAAAAGCGCAGGAGCAATACGATTTGGCGGTTTTCATCGAACAAAAACTCGGCAATCTCGACCAGCGAACGCTCGCGCTTTTGTGGGCTGACCAAAATGTGAAACTAGACGAAGCGTTGGCGATTGCCGAACGCGAACACGCCGCCCGCCAAGACATCTACACCGCCGATATTTACGCCTGGTGTCTGTATAAAAAAGGAAATTTTCAGGCGGCGCAAAAAATCAGTCTTGAAGCGATGCGCCTTAAAACGAAAAACGCGCTGTTCTTTTATCACGCCGGAATGATTGAAAAAGCGTTAGGAAACAATAAAGCGGCGAAGGATTTGCTGCAAAAGGCGTTACAAACCAACCCGTCGTTTGACGTTCTGCAAGCCGAAAAAGCGCAGACGGCGTTGACTGAATTGAAATAGAAAACATCTCAAAAATAGCGGACGACTGTTTAGAGTCCACGCTTGAGCGTGTTGCCGCCGTGCCTCGCGGGCGGAGCAAAGTGCGTTCCGCGTTCGGACTCTGAACGCGAACAACGATTTTTGAGATAGCTTTTATCTTCCAGAAAAATGCGAAAAAGATTATTGATATTCACCGCGCTTTTCATCTTCGCTTTCGCGTTGCCAGCGGCGGCGCATCCGCTCGGAAATTTTAGTGTCAATCACTATTCGCGCCTTGAAGTCGAAAAATCGCAGGTGAAAATTCGCGCCGTTCTGGATATGGCGGAAATTCCGACTTTTCAGGAATCGCAAACGATTGATGCCGACAGAGACGGCTCGCTTTCCCAAGCGGAACTCGACTCTTACGTCGCCAAAATCACGCCCGAATACATTGGCAATTTACTCATTTCAGTTGACGGAAATACGATTGGGCTGCGCCCGACCGCGACTAATATCAGCCAGCCGCCCGGTTCGGGAGACTTGCCGACGCTCCGCGTTGAATGGGATTTACTCGGCGATTTGCCGCCGTCGGACGCGACGGCGCGAAACTTCCGTTTTGAAAATAAAAATGGTTTGGAGCGCATCGGCTGGAACGAAATCGTCGTCCGCCGCGTTTCGGGAATCAACATTTTTGACAGCACGGCTTTCGGCAGCGGTATTACCGAAGAACTAAAAGCGTATCCGCAGGAAAGTTTGTCAGCACCGCTGGCGGAAAGAAAGGCGGAATTTTCATTTACGACCGATGATGTTCCGCCGAATGCCAAAATTTTACAAAACCGCGACGGACACATTTCCGCGCCGGTCGAAAAAGATAAATTCGCCGAACTTATCACCGTTCCCGAAATTACGCCTCAGATTATTTTATTCGGTTTGCTCGTCGCCTTCGGCTTCGGCGCGGCGCACGCGCTCTCGCCCGGACACGGCAAAGCGGTCGTCGGCGCGTATCTCGTCGGCACGAAAGGAACGCCGAAACACGCCGTCTTTTTGGGAATTACCGTGACGATTACGCATACTTTGAGCGTCTTCGCGCTCGGCATCATCGCGCTGTTCGCGTCCGAATATATTCTGCCGGAACGCCTGATGCCGTTTTTGAGTTTCGTTTCGGGCTTGATGGTTTTAGTCATCGGCTTGACGCTTTTCAAAAATCGTCTGCTGGCGATGCTGGGTTATCAAACCGGCGATTCGCATCATCAAGCCGCGCACGAACGCGACGATTTAAACGAAGATTTCACGCACACGCACGGCGGTTCGACGCACTCGCATCTGCCGCCGAAACAGGTTACGTGGAAGAATTTACTGTTTTTGGGAATTTCCGGCGGACTGCTGCCCTGCCCGTCGGCTCTGGTCTTGATGCTGGCGGCAATTGCCAAAGACAGAATCGCTTACGGGTTGGTGCTGACTTTAGTTTTCAGTTTCGGTTTGGCGGCGACATTGACGGCAATCGGTCTGATTTTCCTTTACGGCGGAAAATTTCTTAACAATCCGGCTTTGGGCGAAAATCGAATCGTCAAAGCCCTGCCGGTCTTCAGCGCGTTCGTCATCGCTTGCGTCGGCGCGGTTATCTGCTATAACTCTTTAGTATAGTTTTATTTTCTCAAAGGATTTTTTAATGTCGGAAATTTTATTATTTTCTGCGATGTCAACGGCGACGGTATTGGGTTTCGGATTTTTAATCGGGCTGAAACACGCGACCGAAGCCGACCATTTGGCGGCGGTTTCGACGATTGTTTCCGAGCGCAAAAGCCTTTGGAGTTCGATGTTCATCGGCGGACTCTGGGGTTTGGGACATACTATTTCGCTGGTTATCGCGGGAATTTTCGTTTTACTTCTGAATTTTCAAATCAGCGAGCAAACCGAAAGAACGCTCGAATTCTGCGTCGGCGTGCTGCTCGTGCTGCTCGGTCTAAACGTCCTGCGAAAACTTTTTCAGGGCGGCAAACTGCATTTTCACGCGCACGAACACGGCGCCAAAGAACACGCGCATCCGCACCTGCACGAATCGGCGGAAGCGAAAGAGCCGCACACGCATCACGGATTTTCATTCAGCCCGCGTGCCGTTATTATCGGGATGATTCACGGAATGGCGGGCAGCGCGGCGTTAATGCTGCTGGTTATTCCGACCATCGAATCGCGCTCGCTCGGACTTCTCTACATCATCGTTTTTGGTGTCGGCTCAATCGCCGGAATGATGCTGATGAGTCTGCTCGTCGGCTTGCCGTTTCATTTTACGGCGACAAAATTCAACCGCTTTAATCACATTCTGCAAGGCGTCGCCGGTTTGGTCAGCGTCGGACTCGGACTTTTTATTATTTATGAAAAAGGAATAACCGAAGGTTTGTTCGGCTAAACCGCTGTCATCGGCATATCGTCCCAAGTTCTGCCTTCGAGCAATCTGCCGGTTTTCTTTTTATTAACTCCGCCCCACTGCTTGAAGAAAAACGGAACGCCGGATTCTCGACATTGCTCGCGGATTTCCAAAACCCAATCTTCTTTTATCGGTCTTGCGCCGTATCCGCTTTCACCGCCGACAATAACCCAATCAATTTCTTCCAAATCGAGATTTTTCAAAGCACCGAGCAGAGGCTCTAAAGATAAAAATTTCGTTTTGGCACCCGTTTGTCTCAATTCGTCTATCCGATGAACATATTTTTGAGTTTCAACCGAAACGCCCATCCAGATATTCGGCGACCATTCGAGTTGTGAACTCAGTTCCGCCAATCGGTCGGCGCGTTTGGTTAAAACTTGAAACCGATGCCAATCGGCGCGTTTCATCACATCAAAAACCTGCTGAATATAATCGAGCGGCACGTTTTTATGAAAAAGGTCGGACATCGAATTAACAAAAATCGT
>JAJAYR010000094.1 GCA_026786155.1 Pyrinomonadaceae bacterium | reverse complement strand
GTTTCGGCGGCGCGTTTGCGACGTGGTTCATCGGTTTTACTTCAACCAATTTCAACAGCCTTCGCGCCGGTTTTTCGGTTATTTTGATTTCCTGTCTATCGTTGCTCGTTCTGCAAATCGTGCTGTCAAAAAAACTCTCCAGTCAAGCGTGAAGTTTTGCCCCAATCTTGCTGATTTTAGACAAAATGTAATGCGTCAGTAAAAAATTCTGACTGGAGCGCAAGCGTCCCCGCTTGCAATAAGCGCGGAGCGCGAAAGTTAACGCTGGTAATTCGCGCCATAAATTTTAACGGGCGTTTTCGCGGCGAAGCGACGCTCATAGCAAGCGGGGACGCTTGCGCTCCAGTCGCTAAAACTTATGACTGAGGCATTACGAAAATTTGTGTCAACAGAAAATTTTTAGGTCGTTGGCGTATCCGATTTTTCGATTTAAGTTTTGAGTTCAAACTTTAGTTTGCCTCCGCCGCGCTACGCGGGCGAAAACACGCTGAAGCTTGAACTCAAAACACTTGAGCTTTGTTTTTAACTTTCGGACTTTTTACCAACGTAAAAATAAAAAAGAACCGGCAATTATCACCGATTCTCTTTTGTTAAAATTGTAATTTTAAGTTAAACGCCGCCGGAGACATTGACGCGAACGCCGTTGCCGTTGGAATAAAGAGGCGTTTTGATTGCCGGTTGTTTTTCCAAAACCAGCGAAGTCGCTTCCTGGCGTTTCATTCCGGCGATTTTGCCGTATTGGGTCAAACTTTGCGCGACGATTTGATCCATATTGTAGTATTTGTAAGTCGCCAGCCGTCCGACGAAATGCACGTCCGAACGCGCTTCGGCTAAAACGCGGTAACGATTGTAAAGTTCGGCGTTTTCCGGGCGCGGAATCGGGTAATACGGGTCGCCTTCGGCTTGCGGATATTCATAAACGACGCTCGTTTTTCGATGTTCCTGTCCGGTCAGATATTTGAATTCCGTAATCCGCGTGTAGGCTTGCTCGTTCGGATAATTGACGACCGGCGCGGTTTGAAACTTTTCCGTGTCGTGCGTTTCGTGTTTGAATTCGAGCGAACGATACGGCAGTTTCCCGTAACGATAATCGAAAAACTCGTCAATCGGTCCCGTATAAATCATCTGTCGAAAAGAAATATCTTTAACTATTTCACGGTAATCGCAGTTGAGTATAATTTTGATATTCGGATTGTCGAGCATTTTCTCGAACATTCGCGTATAACCGTGTCTCGGCATCGCCTGATAACTGTCGGTAAAATAGCGGTCGTCGCGCGAAGTGCGGGTCGGCACGCGAGCCGTAACCGAAGCGTCGAGTTCCGAAGGGTCTAAACCCCATTGTTTGCGCGTGTAGTTGCGGAAAAACTTTTCATATAATTCCTTGCCGACGGCGTTGACGACGACATCTTCCGAAGTGCGAAGAACAGCGCGGTTTTCTCTGACTTTTTCGAGAAATTCCTTGACTTCAAACGCCGTTAAATTCAAACCGTAAAGTTTATTTATCGTGTCCAAATTTATCGGAATCGGCACGAGCATTCCGTCAACCGACGCTAAAACGCGATGTTCGTAACTGCGCCATTCGGTAAAACGGGACAAATAATCGAACACTTCCTTTGAATTCGTATGAAAAATATGCGGTCCGTATTTATGAATCAAAACACCTTCGTTGTCGTAACAGTCATAGGCGTTCCCGGCGATATGCGGACGTTTATCGCAAATCAAAACCTTTTTATTAGAACCGTTTGCCAACCTTTCCGCCAGCACACTACCGGCGAAACCCGCCCCTACTATCAAATAATCAAACATTACTTCATTCCCCTTGTTCGTAAATTATTAAACTTGCCCAAGCAACTCTTATGCCCCTGAATTCGCCGCCATCGAATGCTTTTCGGCGATTGCCCGGTCAATCGCATCGGACATTCGCTGCCAGGTTTTATCCCACGAATTCTGCGCCAGAAATTTATCAACTTCCGCTAATTTTTCCGCGCGGTCTTCGTTCATCGCCGCTATCGTCGCCGCGATGAATTCGTCGCTTGTGTCGGCGATAGCAACTAAATTTTGCTCGCCGTAGGGACGGGACACATCACGAATCGCCGTTGACACGACCGGCTTTCCGGCGGCGAGATATTCCGGCGTTTTCGTCGGGCTGATAAAGCGCGTCGAATCATTTATCGCAAACGGCATCAGCGCGACCGACCAACCGGCGATATACGCGGGCAGTTCGTCGTAATTTTTCATTCCCAGATAATGGATATTTGCGCGGCGCGGCAAATCTTCTTCGCTGACTTTGACGACCGGACCAATCATCACGATTTGCCATTCGGGACGTTTTTCGGCGATTTCCCGAATCAAATCTAAATCAATCCGTTCGTCAATCACGCCGACGTAGCCGAGTCGCGGGTTTGGAATCGCGGCTTGGTCGGACGGCGATTCTTTGATGTTTCGGGCTTTATTAAAGTGTGCGACATCAATGCTCGAAGGCATCGCCCGAACATTTGAATGGCGGTTTTGTTTCGCTTCGTATAAACTCTGCCCGCCGGTGAAAATGACATCGGCTTTTTCAAACAGCCGGGCTTCGTTTTCTATCAATTCCGGCGGCGCAAATTTGAACATCGAAAGCTCATCCATACAATCATAAACAACCGCTTTCGGCTTCAAATGATTGCTGAAATCGAAAGCCATCGGCGTGTAATACCACAACACGAAATCTTCGATTGCCGACGGCGCGAATAATTTGTCGAGCGCGTCGCGCATTAAAACTTCAATCGTTTTATCTTCGGCTTCGGCGCGATTCAGATGCGGCACGACGACGAACAGATTCGCTTCGCGCTCGCTGACCGACAGATGCGTTTCGTCTGCCATCAAAATCGGTTCTTCGACAAAAAAAACGCGCCGCTCGCGGGCAAAACGACTCATTAAATGCTGCGGGCGCTGATACACAAAATCCCAGCGCAGATGCGACAGACAAACCAAATCGTAAATTTGAAAATCGGCTTTTGATAAATTTTCAGTTTCTTCGTTCATAGACTCTTCGCTATTCTGCGATAAAATTTACCTTGACGGCTTCGACAAAAACGCCCGCTCGAATTTCGCGCTTCCGGCTGAAGTAAATTGCCGCCGCGCAATGTTCGGAAACCGCCGATTGAGATAAGCAGGTGAGCAAAAGTTTCAAGGTATTTTGAAAAGTTTGGAGTTCCGCCTTGAGGCGGCTTTTCCGCCAGCGAAGCGCGGCGGGAAACCGTCTGAAGACGG
>JAJAYR010000093.1 GCA_026786155.1 Pyrinomonadaceae bacterium | reverse complement strand
TTACATAACGATTTTAAAGTTGTCTTTAACCCCAAAAAAGTTACCCGAACAGTCACAACTGGACGCGGGCGCTACCTTATATTTTGCGTAATTGCCAGGGCGCTCACGCTCGCTGTTCTGACCGGCGATTTATGAAGCGGCGTTGGCGTAATAAACTTCTTCATACGGCTGCAAGACGACCCAGCCTTGTCCGCGAAACGCGAGTTGGAACGATTCGCCGCTGCCGCGTCCGAACAGCGTTTTCATCGAAATATCGGTTTTAATTTCCGGCTGCAACGAACTCGACCAGGCAATCGTCGCGTTCGGGTCGGTGTAGACGGGGAAATCCGGGTGAACCGCCAGAGTTATCGGGTCGAAATGCGTCGTAATGGCAATCGCGCCCGTGCCGCTCAACTGCATATTAAACAAACCGCCCGCCGCCATTCCCGCCATCCGGCGCATCATTTTAATATCCCATTGAATCGTGTCCTGAAACGCCAAAACATTGTTGCCGTTGACGAACAGCGTCTCGTTTTGCAGATAAAGAATCCGCACTTTTTTGCCGCTGTCGGCGAAATAAACTCTGCCCTGACCTTCGGCTTTCATCATCGGGTTCGATTCGCCGGAAATCGCTTTTTTGAAAAGTTTTCCGAGTCCGCCTTCCATCACGCCCTCGCGCTCGAATTTGACGTTGCCCAAATAACCGATCATCGCGCCGAGTTTCGCCCACACTCTGCCGTTTAAATTGACTTCCAAAAGATACGGATTTTCCAGTTCAAACGGCTCACGAAGGTCTTCGCGCTGCGCCGTTTCCTGTAAAAAACTCTGAATTGAATATTTGCTCATAGTTTTCTTCTCCTTCGATTAAATTATTTTTGTTTTTTATTGCTTCCGCGAGGAAACTTTTTCTCCGGTTTCGGAGATTCTTTCTCTGAACGCAAAACTAATTTTTCGCGTTCGTGCGCTTCGTTTTCTCTGGTGCGCTGAATTTCAAACGCTAACCGCTCGTTGAATAGAGTTAAATCTTCAACGCGCTTCCGAAGTTCTTTTATTTCCTCGGTATTGCGCCGCAATTGTTCGTTTATAAAAAGAAAATCGCGGACGGCTTGAAGTAATTTTTCTAACATTTCAATAATTCTGCAAATTTTCAATCGCCTTCTTCAAACGAAGAAACGATTTGTCATTAGTCTTTCGCAGACGTTTTATTTCGTTGTTTTCCTGCACAATTATTTCGTTGTTTTCTTTTAATTTGAGAAACAGCCGGTCAATTTCGCGCAAGAAACTTTTCTCTTGGGCTTCGCTGATTTCTCGATTCAAAACTTGACTCATATCTTTCACCTCGCTTCAATTTTACTACTTTACTGCATATTTTCCGATAATCGCTTCCAGATTTTTCGCCGTTTCTTGATTCCAATGTTCCGGCGCGGTAAAAATTGCGCTTCTGGTCGCGCCCGCAAACGGATTCGGAGTTTGTTTTGCGGCGATTTTTTTGACGGCTGCCTTCAAAACAAACTGCGCGTTGCGGACGTTTTTGTGCAGGTATTCGATGACCATCGAAGTCGAAACCGCGTCGTGTTCTTCGTGCCAGCAATCGTAATCGGTAACTAAAGCCAGCGTCGCATAAGCGATTTCGGCTTCACGCGACAATTTGGCTTCCTGCAAATTCGTCATCCCGATAATGTCCATTCCCCAACTGCGATAAACATTCGATTCGGCTTTCGTCGAAAACGCCGGACCTTCCATACACAGATAAGTTCCGCCGCGATGAATTTTCAAACCTTCGACCGTTTTGCATGACGCTTCCAAAATATCGCCGAGTTCCGCGCAAACCGGATGCGCGAAAGTGATATGTCCGACGATTCCTTCACCAAAAAATGTGGATTCTTCGGCTCGCGCCCGCGTTCGGTCAAAAAACTGGTCGGGAATACAGAAATCCGTCGGCGCGTATTTTTCCTGCAAACTTCCGACTGCCGAAACCGACAAAATATAATCCACCCCCAAAAGTTTCATCGCGTAGATATTCGCCCGAAACGGCAATTCCGTCGGCGTTAATTTATGTCCGCGTCCGTGTCTGGGCAAAAACGCGACTTTCACGCCTTCCAATTCGCCGACGATAAAAGCGTCTGACGGCTTGCCGAACGGCGTGTCCACTTCGATTTCTCTGACGTTTTTAAGTTCCGGCATCTGATATAAACCGCTGCCGCCGATGATTCCGATGTTTACTTGTTCCATTTTTTAAATATTTATGCAAAAACCAACCTGTCTTTCGGTTCGGGAATTTGTCTGCCTAATTCCCGCGCCGTCTCAAGCCATTCGTCAATAATAATTTCCGCATTTGCCAACGCTTCCCGATAATTTGTGCCATCTGCCAGACAACCCGCGAGTTCGGGGACTTCGGCGATAAACGCTTTGTCTTCTTCGCTCCAATAAATAATAATTTCGTATTTACTTATCATTTAACTTTAGCTTAGATACCGACGAAAATTGTAGCAAAATCTTTCCGCGCCCGCATTTTGCCGAAATTATTGCTCAGTCGAAACTCGACTGTAATTCGGTTTGTTAGGACAAACGCGGGCGGCGTGGTATTATCTTCGTTTTGATATTTTACGCATCATTTATAAGGTTTTTGTGAGAGTATTTTTAAGACAACAGGCATTTCTTAGCCGACATCTGACACAAATGTCTAAACGAAATTTATTTCGGCAATCATCTTTAATTCTTCCTTTATTTTTAGCTTTCGTTTTGTTTTCGAGCGGCTGCGGCGGCATCGTCAAAACAAAAGACAGCCGTCCGACTTTGTTGAAAGTCGAAGACGCGACGCAGGCGCAGATGCTCGAACAAGTCAATAATTTTGCCAAAGTCAATTCGATGCGGGCGAAGATGGATTTGAAATTTGAGGATAATTCCTACGCCGAACTCGGCATTGCGGAAAAATATCGCACCGCGCCCGGCGAAGTCGTCGTGCAGCGTCCCGCCAATATCTTCTTAAAAGTTCAGATTCCCGTCGTCAACTCCGACATCGTGCAGATGACTTCGGACGGCGAAAAATTTCGCGTGGCGATTTTGCAGGATAATTCCGGTGGCAAATTTAAGAAATTCGTTTCGGGAACGAACAACGCCGATTATTCGAGTTTGCAGGCGGAAGTCAGCCGGATGGACTTTAACAACAAAGGCGTGAACCAAAACGTCAACGCTTTTTCCAATCTGCGCCCGCAGCATTTTACCGACGCGATGCTGATGCGCCCGGTTGATGCGGCGAATTTTTCCTATTCGCAAAGCACGATTCTTCAGCAGGAAGAAAATATGGACGTGGCGAAAAAATCGCCTTTGAAAAATGTTTTGCGCGGCTATTATCTGTTGGATGAACTTCGCAAAAATGAAGACGGCAGTTTAACCGTCTCGCGTCGCTTTTGGTTTGATAGAGTCGGCACGGTCAGATTAGCCAGACAGCAGATTTTTGACCAAAAAGGCGAAATCGAGTCGGATATTACTTACGGCAAAGCGGGAAATTTGACCGAAACGGGCGAATATAACAATCTGCCTTTGCGAATCGAAGTTACGCGCCCGAAGGAAAAATACAAGATGAGTTTGACTTATCAATCGCCCGAAAGCGTTTCCATCGGCAAAACCTACAACGCGGAAGTTTTCGTTTTGGAAAACCGCTGGAATCTGGAAGAAGTTGATTTGGACAAAAAACTTCAGCAAAACGGCGGTCGCAAATCGCAAGCCGCCAACCAAGCGACAGAAAAATAAATGAACAATGAACAATGGATAATGGATAAGTAGTCCGTAAATTAAGTTTTTTGGCATTTCGACAAGCGTTTAGAGTTCACGCTTCAGCGTGTTTCCGCCAGCGC
>JAJAYR010000092.1 GCA_026786155.1 Pyrinomonadaceae bacterium | reverse complement strand
TTGCCCGCGCTTGAAAGCAGGTATTTCAAAATCTTCAACCTGATAACCGCCCTGCACGCCGATTGTCCACTCGCGGTCTTTGTCAGAAAGCGAATAAGTGGCGGTCGTCGGATTGTCGAGCCAGCCGCAGCGCGTCTCGAACTTTTTTGACTGCTGCGCGTTGGCATTGGACAATCCGAACAACAGAACGAAAGCGACGATTGATTTGATTGGCGAAATTTTCCCGTTCATATTTTTTTACGGCTTGGCTTTGTTTGAAGGAACGGGAAGCGGACTTCCTTTAGTCGGAACTTTCGCCGCCATCGCTTTGCCTTCGGGTGTCGTCCATTTTTGTCCGAAGAAAAATCCTTCCGCCAGCGAGACCGGAATGAGTCGCTTGTCCAAAATTGTGCCGCCCGCCGGGATTTCCGTTTCAACGACGTAAGCGTTCGAGAAAAGATTGACGTTGCCGTTCTGCTCGGCGGGTTTGACCGGCATTCCGTCCGCGCCGACTGTCCATCGCCACGTTCGCAGCACGTCGCCGTTGTTCGATATACTGCATTCCCAGTTTCCCGGATATTCCTTCAAATTCGTGCGGTTCGGGCTGGCTTGTGCCGTGCCGTAGGTGAGCGGCAGATTGGCGCGGTAGATGCGGAAACCGAAATCGTCTTCGTAGACCGGACCGCCCGCGCTGTATGGCGCGGCGAGACGGTCGTTGTAAATTTCATACGACTGTCTTGATTGATAATTGTCGGTTGAAACGATGTCGGTCTGCGAGCCGGCTTCGCGGAGTTTGATCCGCTTGCCGTCAACCGAACAGCGCAAAGCCGTGTATGGAACGCCCCAGCCTTGTTTGGTTGGCGACATATTGAAATAAACTTCGACCTGATTGCCCCCTGCTCCGCCACTGTTTATATGAAAATAATCGCTCGCGCCCGCCGGTCGCAGATAAAGAATGCCAACCGGCGATTCGGCGTGGCGCGAGACGACGTAGCGCGGTGATTCGGGTTTAGCGAATTTGCCGATTTGACCGTTCGTGCGGTCAACTTGGATGACTTCGATTTTGTATTTGCGGATGCTGCGTTCGACGTTCGTCGCGCCGTCAATCAGAAACACTTCGACATCGAATTTGCCCGTTTCTTTGGTCGTCAACTGCTCTTTGTTGTAGCAGCCGTCAACGGAGATGTAACTGACTTCCTGCGGATTATTGTTACGCGGAATGTTGTAGCCGCCCGCTTCGCAGCGCGTCGTGCCAATTGGTTTTCCGGCTTTCGAGACGGCAAATCTAAACCCGCTGCGCTTCGGATAAACGCCCATCAGCCGAATTGAAAATTTCAAAGTCCAGCCCGTATGAGTGGACAGTCCATTATTCAGGTCGTGCGTCTCGATTGAATTAAACCAAGTAAATCCGTCGTCAACATAATCGCCCGAAGCCGTCCAAAGCTGCTCGCCGGAAGAACGCCGATTGCCGTTCTGAGAATTTTGATTTTGTCCGTTCGGCTTCTGCTCACTCGGATTTTGTCCGTTCGGCGGTGTCGTCGGCATTTCGACAGGTGGAGTTTGTTTCGGCTTTAATATTTTGGGAATTTTGAATTGTCCGACAGCCGCGAAATTGGCGAACATTATCGTCAGAGCGGCGAAGCAAATTGTTATAATTGATTTTTTCATTGCGAGTTTTTCTCCTTATTTAATTTTGTTTGACGGCACGGGCGCGGGCGTTCCTTTGGTTGGAACTTTCGCCGCCATCGCCTTGCCTTCGGCAGTCGTCCACGGCTGACCGTAAAAGAAACCGTCGGCTGCAGAAGTCGGGGCGAGCCGTTTGTCCAAAGAGCTTCCGCCCGCCGGAATTTCCGTGTCAATCAAATACGAGTTGTAAAAAAGATTGACGTTGCCGTTTTGTTCGGCGTGTTTGACGGGCATTCCGTCTCTGCCGACAGTCCACCGCCAGGTGCGCCACGTTTCGCCGTTGCTCATCCAGTTGCACTGCCATTTGCCCGGATAATCCTTCATCGTCAAACGGTTGCGACCTCGGTTATCGCCCCACGTCAAAGGCAGCGTTATCCGAGCCTGCGTGAACCTGATTTCGTCCCGATATTCCGTGCCGCTGGTTTTGAATTGCGGGGCGAGACGGTCGGTATAAACATACGCGTAAAGCCGCTGGTTTTCGACTTCGGTTTTGTCCGAATACGGCTGCGGACCCGGAAGCTCCAAAACTTTGCCGTCAACCGAACAACTCGCATAACCGTCTGGTATATTTTCGCCCTTTTGGCTCGGCGACAGGCTGAAATAAATTTCGACCTCGTTTGAGCCGCCACCCGTATAATTGCTGTTGCTGCTGTTGGCGATGTAGCTGTATTTGCCTTCGGGACGCAGAAAAAGAATGCTCGCCGGAGCTTCGGCGTGGCGCGAAATGTAATACTGCGGCACGTCCGGGATCGGCTTCATCGTCGGACCCGTGACGCGGTCAACTTTGAGAACCTCGATTTTGTAATTTCTCAAAACCGTCTCCGCGTCCGTGTCGCCGTTGACGAAAACAATTTGCACGTCTAACTTGCCGAGTTCTTTGATCGCGGTTTCTTTCTTAAAGCAATCGAACGTCAATAAAAAACTGCTGCCCGTCGCTCTGCCTGTTTCGGGAAAGCCTTCGCACCGCGTAGTCGCCACGGGTTTTCCGGCTTTGGAAACAGTAATTTTGAACGCGCTGCGGCGCGGATGTTCGCCCATCAAACGAATCGAAGATTTCAAAGCCCAGCCCAAATCCGTGCGCGTGCCGTTAATGGGTTCTTGAAAACTGACGGCTTCAAACCAGGTGTAGCCGTCGTCAACATAGTTGCCGCCGGGCTGCGAAACATTTTGCGGCTGCTCGCCGGTTTGCCCGTTACCGCCGGTCGGTTTCGGATTTTGAGTTTGCGGTGTTGGCATTTGCACCGGCGGATTTTGTTTCGGTTTGAAAATCTTCGGAATTTTTATTTGCCCGACGACCGCGAAATTCGTTAGTGCCAGCGTTAAAACGCCGATGCAGATTATCCAGGTTATTTTTTTCATTACTGTTTTCTCCTTTTCAAAAATGTGTTTCAAGACGCTATGCTCTTCAC
>JAJAYR010000091.1 GCA_026786155.1 Pyrinomonadaceae bacterium | reverse complement strand
TCGCGGATATGGCAATCTGCATCGGCGCGGGACTGTTTATTTTGGATATGTTTCTAACGAGAAACGACGAGAAAAAAGACGCGGCGAAAACGACACCTTCTTGACAAAAATCCGCTATGAAAATCTACGATGTAACCGTTCCTTTGAGCGAGAACGTGCCGGTTTATGAGGGCGACCCGAAGGTTGAAATCGAAGCGGCAAACCAGATTGCCAAAGGCGACGCGGCAAATGTTTCGCGCCTTTGTTGCGGGGCGCACACGGCGACGCACGTTGACGCGCCCAACCATTTCATCGAAGGAGCGCGGCGCGTTGACCAACTCGATTTCGGAAAACTTTTGGGCAAATGCCGCGTCGTCGAAATTGATAAAAGCGTGATGGCAATCGAAACTGCACATCTCGAAAATCTCGAAGGCGTTGAACGTATTTTATTCAAAACGCGCAACTCAAACTTCTGGAACGATTTGGCGCAGGGCTTTCGCCAAGATTTTACCTACATCGCGCCCGACGCGGCAAAAGCGTTGGTTAATTTGGGAATCAAACTCGTCGGCATTGATTATTTATCGGTCGAAAGATTCGGTTCGGAAGATTTTGCGACGCACATCACTTTGCTCGAAAAGGAAGTCGTCATCATCGAAGGCTTGGATTTACGCGAAGTTCCGGCGGGCGATTACGAACTGATTTGTCTGCCGCTGAAAATGGTCGGCGGCACGGGCGACGGCGCACCGGCGCGGACGATTTTGAGAGAAATTTAAAAAGGAAAAATGAACCGCCAAGAATTTGCCGAAAAGCGCGGCGCGATGGCGAAAAACTCGATTGACGAACTGATTGATTTGCTTTCGAGCGATGAGTTGTCAAGGCGCTTTTTCGCCGAAATGTGTCTGCGCGACGCGACTAATACCTGACTCGATTTTCAACCGGCGAGTTCGCCGGACGCGCGGAAACAGGCGATTGCCAATTGGCGCGAATGGTGGCGGGAAAAAGACGGAAAGTTTAAGAAAAAGTGGCGCAATAATCGTTTGTAAAAAATCAGCAGATTTTTTTATTAAATACGAAATGAGCATTAGCAAATTAAATTTTTCGGCGAGCGTTTTATTTCTTCTGGCAAGTTCCGCCTTCTCAATTTTCGCGCAAAACGCGCTCGTGCCAAACAAAGTTTCGCTCAAAGACGGCAGAGAATTCAACTTAAATTTACCGTCAAACTACGAAATTATTCCGGCGGCGGAAGGTTTAGCCCGCGTTCGTTTTTTCGCCGTCGCGCCGGACGGACGGATTTTCGTCACCGATATGTTCGATATGAGCGACAACCGTAAAGGCACGGTTTATATTCTCGATGCCTGGAACGCGCGGAAAGGAAAATTCGGCAAAGTTATCCCGTTTTTGACGAACCTGCGAAACCCGAACAGCGTCGCTTTTCATACCGATAAAAAAGGACAGGATTGGTTTTATCTGGCGGAAACCCATCAACTGACGCGCCGCAAATACGTTGAAAATTCGACTGAACCGACCGCCGATAAACCCGAAACTCTGGCGACTTTTCCCGCTTACGGTTTGGGCTACAAGCACGGCAGTTGGCATCTGACGCGCACCGTCGCTTTTTCGCCCGACGGCAAACTTTACGTTTCCATCGGGACGTGCTGCGATTTGTGCGACGAAAAGAAAAGTGAAAAAGATGTGCGCGGCGTGGTTTTGCAAATGAACGCGGACGGCTCGGAAAGAAAAGTTTATGTCAGAAACATCAAAAACGCCGTCGGCTTGAAATGGATTGGCAATAAATTCTACGCGACCAACGGAGGCGTTGACCATCTCGGTTTAGACGCGCCGGACGAAACTTTTTTTCAACTGAAGGAAGGCGCGGATTACGGCTGGTCGAAATGTTACCAAGCGAACGGCAAAGTGGCGGTTAACCCAAAATATATCAAGAAAAAACCGCTGCCCGATTGCAGTTTCGTCCCCGTTTCGTGGGCATATTTTCCCGCGCATTCGTCCGCGCTCGGCTTCGATTATTTCGACGGCAAATCAGCCGACAAAATCCTTAAAAATTCGTTTTTGATGGCACTTCACGGCTCGACCGACCGCAATCAAGGACGCGGCTATAAAATCGTGGCGGTGCGCGACGGCAACGAACAAGCAGATTTTATCACGGGTTTTGTGCAGGGCATCAACATTTTCGGTCGCCCGTGTGACGTTTTGAAAATGTCGCCGAATTCGTTTTTGTTTTCGGACGACCGCGGCGGCGTGGTTTATTTCGTGCGGCGAAAACTGCGCTGACTTTACTTCTTTTTCTCGATTTGCTTGACTAATTTGGCGGCGTGATTGCGGGCAATCAATGGAATTCGTTCGTCATTATTCAGTTCATTCAAAAACGGAATCATCTGTTCGGCATCGGAAACTTCACTGCGCCGAATCATCGAATCGAGCGCGTCCATCAGGCGCGGCGATTCGAGCGGCTGATTTTCACGCGCGACGTTGATGTCGAAAATCCAGACAAACTGCTGCCCGATTTTGCGATATTCGTCCGCCAAATTTTTCGCGTCTTTGTTGTCCGTCCAATTAAATTTCGCTTCCCGCTGTTTGCCGTCTTTTTTCATTGAAAACGTCATCTTGCCGAGATGTGAATAATCTTTTTCGTGCTGATAATTTTCCGTCGAGTCGAGAAAATTCAGCGTCTGCCACGCAGCTTTAACGCGCTCTAAAGCCGCCGCCGAAAG
>JAJAYR010000090.1 GCA_026786155.1 Pyrinomonadaceae bacterium | reverse complement strand
GCGTTTCGGTGAACGCGCCGCAGTTTATCGAGATAAACGGCTTTTCGGCTCGCGGCGATAAATCGTGAATGGCGCGGGCGACTAATTCCTTGCCCGTTCCCGATTCGCCCGTTACTAAAACGGTTGACTGGACTTCGGCGACGGCTTCAATCATCGAAAAAACTGCCAGCATTTTGTCGGAACGTCCGATGATGTTTTTGACGCTGCCGCGCTCGCGCTGGGCGCGTTTGAAGGCACGATTTTCGACGATTAAAGATTGCCGCTCGAACGCTTTTTTGACGATGATTTTCAGTTCTTCAACATCGAACGGCTTTTGAATAAAATCGTCCGCGCCGAGTTTAAAGGCTTCCCGCGCCGTGTCCACGGTGGCGAACGCCGTCATCAAAACGACTCCGATGTCGGGCAGAAATTCGCGGGCGTGGCGGAGCAGTTCGATGCCGTCCATATCCGGCATTCGCACGTCGGTTATGACGACTTCCGCCGGTTCCGCCTCCAGCATTGCGAGGGCTTCGCGCCCGTTCCGCGCCGTGCGAATGTGGTGTCCGTCGCCTTCAAAAACCAGCGTTAAAAGCTGCCGGTAACTCTGCTCATCATCAACGATTAGTAAATTTGACATTAAAAGTTAAGTATGGGACTTTCTCAAAATCATTTTTAACGCAAAGACGCAAAGACGCTAGGACGCTAAGAATAATAAATGCCGCTCAAATATAGTTTTTTTACGATGAAAAAACTTTGCGCCCTTGCGCCTTTGCGTCTTTGCGTTAAAATTCCCTTAAAATGAGAAAGTCCTAAAGTAAAAAAGCGAAAGTGAAAAGTCATCAGATTGGCTTCCCGAAGTTCCGCCAAATCTATTTTCACAGAAATCAACCGTGTTTTACAAGAAAAAAAGTCAGAAAAAGTCAGATTGATAAAATCACCGCCGCGAAATTATTTTCTGACGTTCAGCAAATTGCCTAAACGCGACGGCTGATGCGGCATTTCGCTCGAATCCAAATCATCGAGCGCGGCGATGTTTTTCGATTCGGTCGGCAGTTCGACGGTAATCGTCGTGCCTTCATCTTCGCGGCTGCGGACGTTGATCGTGCCGTTGTGGTCGCGGACGATTTGATAAACGATTGATAATCCCAAACCCGTTCCGCCGGTCGTCGAAGCGGAAAACGGCTCGAAAAGACGTTCGACTTGACCCGCCGACATTCCGATTCCCGTGTCCGTGAACACGATTTTGACGCGCCGCTCGTTTAATTTTTCAAGTTTCACCAGTAGTTTGCCGCCGTCCGCCATCGCGCCGACGGCGTTTCGCGCCAGATTCCAAAAAATCTGTTTGATCTGCGTTTGGTCGGCGGAAATCATCACGGGTTCGGCGGGCAAATCGGCTTCCAAAATGTGATTTTCTTTCACGTCCGGGCTGTGTTTTAAAAGCGTGAAAGTGTCGCTGACGGCTTGGCGCACGTCAACTTCCGAAAAATTGCTGACGCGCGGGCGGGCGTAACTCAAAAAATTGGTGATGATGTTGTTCAAACGGTCGGATTCGCGCAGCACGATGTCCATCAACTTTGCATTGGAAGATTCGGGCGGCGTATTTAACTGCAAAACCTGAATCGCGCCGCGCATCGCGCCCAGCGGATTGCGAATTTCGTGCGCGAGTCCGGCGGCGACGCGCCCGACGGCGGCTAATCTGTCTTTGCGCCGAACATTTTCTTCCATCGAGCGAATTTCCGTCAAATCCTGAAACGTCAGAATCAAGCCGGTCGTCTCCCCGGTTTCGGCGAACAAAGGCGAAATGCCGTAGCCGACGCGGACGACGAAATTGTCGGGCGTAACGACATCGGTTTCAAAACGCGGCGGCTGGTCGCCCGTTGCGGTCGCGCCGAGCGAATCGGCAATCGGCAGTTTAATGTTTCCGAACAACGAATAAATTGATTTGCCGCGCATTTCGTCGGGTTGGTGTCCGGTAATTTCGGCGGCGGTTTGATTAAAAGTGTAAATGTTGCCTTCCAAATCGGTCGTAATCAAACCGGAACGAATTGATTCGACAATGCGCTCGTGCAGAACGCGCAGATTTGCCAGTGTTTTCGTCGTTTCTTTAAGCTCTTCGCCCGAAGCGTGGCTTTTGGAAAGACGCGAAGCCAGCAGCCCGACAACTAAAAACGCGACGATATGAAAGGTGAGAATCTGCACGACCCGCGAAGATTCAGGCTTGGCTCCGTAGGATTCGATGAGCGACGACACCGCCGAAACGGACGAAATCGTGAACAGCAAAGTGCAGAGCGAGGCTATCAGAAGCGTTCCGCGCGAACTTAAAAAGAAACTCGAAGCGGCAATCGTAACGATATACAGCGGAATATACGGCGAACTTAAATCGCCCGTCCGCCAGACCAGCCAGGTTATCAAAAGCGCGTCGAGCAGAAATTGCGCCTGCACCTGCCAGAGATAATTTTTGCTCAAACGCAGAATAAAAAAATAAACAATCGTCAGCCCGACCGACAGCAGAAAAACCAGCAGCAGCCCGCGCGGATATTTTTCAATCGAAAGAACGAACTGCCCGCTATTCCAAACCCAACTCGCTACGAGCAGCACAAAAATCACCAACAGCCGCCCGATAATCAGCGTTTGAATTCGCTGGTTGATTTGCGTGTTGGCTGAAAGATATTTTTCGTCTAAACTGAACATACTTTTTAAATGGAAAACGGAGAACGAAAAATGGAAAATGGAAAATTCACCGAAGTTTGACGAACGTCCCTGGGGAAACTTTACGATTTTGGACGAAGGCGACGATTTTAAAGTTAAAAGAATCGAAGTTTTGCCGGAAAAGCGTTTGAGTTATCAGAAACACGCTCATCGCTCGGAACATTGGTTCGTCGTGCGCGGCACCGCTAAAGTAACATTAAACGGCGCGGAAATTTTAGTCAAAGCGGGCGAAGCGGTTGACATTCCGGTCGGCACGGCGCACCGCGTCGAAAACCCGGAAGCCGAAGTTCTGCTCGTTTTCATTGAAACGCAAACCGGCGATTATTTCGGCGAAGACGACATCGTGCGGCTCGCAGACGATTTCGGGCGAATGAATCAAGAATAGACGCTATTTTGAAATAATGCGCTGAAGTTCTGAGTTCATGCTTCAGCGTGTTTCCGCCGCGCTTCGCGGGCGGAGCAAACTTAAGTTTGAACTCAAAACAAAAAATTTCAACGAGGTAATTATGCGAAAACTATTTTTTACAACGAGTTACGTTTTATCAATTTTTATGTTTTTAACCGCGAATTCATTCGCCCAAGCGAAAATCGAATATCCGCAGACGAAAAAAGTCGAGCAGTCGGACGATTATCACGGGACGAAAGTCGCCGACCCGTATCGCTGGCTCGAAGACGACAATTCCCCCGAAACAAAGGCTTGGGTCGAAGCGCAGAACAAAGTTACGTTCAACTATTTAAACCAAATTCCCGAACGCGCGAAAATCAAAGCGCGTCTGACCGAACTTTGGAATTACGAAAAATACTCGGCTCCGTCAAAGGAAGGCAAGTATTATTTCTATTCAAAAAACGACGGTTTGCAGAACCAATCGGTGTTATACGTCGCCGACTCGCCGACCGATAAAGGGCGCGTTTTGCTCGACCCGAACAAACTTTCGACTGACGGAACGGTCGCGCTTTCCGGTTTGTCAATTTCCGACGACGGCAAATTGATGGCTTACGGTTTGGCGGGCGCGGGTTCGGATTGGCAGGAATGGAAGTTTCGCAACGTCGAAACGGGCGCGGATTTGCCGGACGTTTTGACCGACATCAAATTTTCCGGCGCGTCGTGGTCAAAAGACGGCAAAGGTGTTTTTTATTCGCGTTTTCCGGCGGCGGACGATAAATCGAAGCTGACGCGCATTAATTATTTTCAAAAACTTTATTACCACCAACTCGGCACGCCGCAATCCGAAGACGTTTTGATTTACGAACGTCCCGATGATAAGGAGATGGGCGTGGGCGGCTTTGTTTCTGAAGACGGCAAATATCTGATTATTATCGTAACCAAAGGCACCGCGCCGATGAATATGGTTTATTTCAAGGAACTCGATGTCAAAGATTCAAAAGTAACGCCGATTATTGACCGGCTCGAAGCCGATTACAGTTTTATCGGCAACGACGGTTCGCAGTTTTATTTTCGCACCGATAAAAACGCGCCGCGCGGCAAAGTTTTGAAAATAAACGCGGACGAATTTCTGCGAAAGAAATCACTCGGCTGGCGGGAAGTCGTTCCCGAAACGAAGGAAACGCTCGAAGGCGCGGCGTTTATCAACAATCAATTCGTCGCCAGCTATCTGAAAGATGCCTACACGCAATTTAAGATTTACGATTTAGACGGCAAATTCGTCCGCCGCGTGGAACTTCCCGGCATCGGCACGGCGGGCGGCTTTGGCGGGAAACGCTACGATACGGAAACTTTTTATTCGTTTTCCAGTTACAACGCGCCGCCGACGATTTACCGTTACGATTTCAAAACGGGCAAATCGGAAATCTTCCATAAATCCGACGTGAAATTTGACCCGAATAATTACGAAGTCAAACAAATCTTTTATAACTCGAAGGACGGCACGAAAATTCCGATGTTCATCGTTCACAAAAAGGGAATTAAACTCGACGGCACGAATCCGACTTTGCTTTACGCTTACGGCGGCTTCAACATTTCGCTGACACCGGGATTTTCGGTTTCGCGCGTCGCGTGGATGGAAATGGGCGGCGTTTATGCGGTCGCTAACTTGCGCGGCGGCGGCGAATACGGCGAAGAATGGCACGCCGCCGGAACGAAATTGAAAAAACAAAACGTCTTCGACGACTTCATCGCGGCGGCTGAATATCTGATCAAGGAAAAATATACGCAGCCGAAAAAATTGGCGATTCAGGGCGGCTCGAACGGCGGTCTGCTCGTCGGCGCGGTTTTGAACCAGCGTCCCGATTTATTCGGCGCGGCACTGCCCGCCGTCGGCGTAATGGATATGCTGCGCTTCCAAAAATTCACCATCGGACGCGCCTGGACTTCCGATTACGGCTCATCCGATAATGCCGAAGAATTTGCCGCGCTTTATAAATACTCGCCTTTGCACAACTTGAAAAAAGGCGCGAAATATCCGGCGGTAATGGTAACGACCGCCGACCACGACGACCGCGTAGTTCCCGCGCACAGCTTCAAATACGCGGCGACTTTGCAGGCAGCGCAGGGCGGCGACGCGCCCGTTTTGATTCGTATCGAAACCAAAGCCGGACACGGCGCGGGCAAACCGACGGCGAAAGTCATCGAAGAACAAGCCGACATTTTCGGGTTTTTGGTGAAAAATTTGGGAATGTAAAAAACGGCGGCTGGCTAAACAGCCGCCAATTTTTCTTTTAATCTGGACAAAAAATCTTCGTCAAATAATTTATCTTCCGTCAAAACCGTTTCCGGGCGGATTGTGCCGTCAACAAATCCGCGCAGAGTCCGGTTAATCAAAGTTTGATAACCGCCGTCGCCGGTTTCCGCCGCTTTCTTAAAGAAATCAACAATGTCGGCATCCAGATAAATCGTAATGCGGCTTTTGCAGTCGCGCAATGAAACATTTTTCGGAATACGGGCGCGATGAGAATCGTCAATTTCACGCCAGCCTCTCTCTTGAATCTTTTCCGCAAATTCCGTTTCGTCATTAAAATCTTTTTCGTCTTCTTTCATATTCTCTCACCATCCGATTTTCAGCGCGTCGCGCCTTAATAAAGTGATATGTAAATTTATCGGGCATTGTAAATACCACGCTTTCTGACTACCTTCTTCTCTTTTCGATTCTCTCCAATGGCGGAATTGACGTGAGGCGAGACCGCCGCCACGCAAGCTAAAGGGTAAAAAGACAACGCGAAAACAAAGTCGCTGGTTCGCCCTCACGAAGGACTTTTTGGGCGGCGTGTCGGCGGCTCTCAAGCCGTTGCTAGAAGTGCTGATTCCGCCGCCTGTGGCAGTTCTACCGGAACAAAATAACTCGCCGAAAAAAGATAATCTTCGCCCGATTCATCAATCACTCTCAGCATATTATGTCGCGCTCCCTTGTCGTCGGGCAACACGCGATAAACTTTCCATAACTGCAACGAAGCCGGGTATTCCTCGTTTTTTACACAAATTGCAAATTGCGGTTTAGTATTCATAATCTTCAATCCAAAAGGTCTTTAATTTTCATCTCTACTCTGCCAATGCCGTGCGCTTCATACCAATGCAGCTCGGCTGAACATTCTTCGCCATCATCGAGAAAACGAACGCGGGCAAAACCTTTCAACTTACGCCAACGTCCGCTGCCATAAGTTTTTCGCAGCCATTCGAGGTCTCGGATTCTGCTGCCGACCGCTATTATTTCAACGTCTTCAATTTTACTGATGACTTCAAATACGCTCACTCATAAGCAGATAAGCAAAAGTTTGGCGGCATTATGAAAAGTTCAGAGTCCAAACTTTAGTTTGTCTGCTCCGCCGCGCTTCGCTGGCGGAAGACACGCGCGGGGCGTGGACTCTGAACGAAAGCAAAATGCTTCATTACTTTTGCTTGGGT
>JAJAYR010000089.1 GCA_026786155.1 Pyrinomonadaceae bacterium | reverse complement strand
GTAGCGACCGGAAAGGCGAAGCCTTTCCACCCATCGGCGGGCAAAGCCCGAAAAAACATTTGCTGCGTAACATCAGTTATTAAATCTTTTTTCCGCCGCAAGCAAACTAATCTTTCTTTGACCTCATCTTTTACAATGACTTAACTAAAACCTGTCTAAAATAAAGTAAAAAAATGAAAATTCAATTTTTTCTTGCGCTGGTATTGGTGTGTTCAATTTCAGTTCAGGCGCAAGTTCGTCCAAACAGACGCATCGCGCCGGTCAGACAATCCACAAACACGGAAATTAAACAAACCGCCGTCAACAATCTTCCGATTCGGCGCGTCAGCCTTTATTCCAACGGCGTGGCGTATATCGAACGGCGCGGCGTGGTGTCGGGCGACGCGGAAATCAATCTGTCATTTAAGCAATCGCAGGTTGACGACGTTTTGAAATCAATGGTCGTGCTTGACCTTGGAAAAGGCAGAATCGGCGCAGTTTCGTATAATTCGTCCGCGCCGCCGTCAGCGCGAATGGCGGAAATTCCCTTTTCGGTCGAAGCCCAAACCGACGGCGCAAACGGCGGCATTGCCGGAGTTTTGGCGCAACTGCAAGGCGCGAAAGTTTCCGTTTCATCCAACAACGGCACGGCAGTCGGTTCGATTTTGACCGTCGAAAAACGCGACGTGCCGGGCGACAAAGATAAACCGGCGCGACCGGCGCGGTTTCTCGTCATCGCCAGCGAAAACGGCGAGATTTCCAGTTTTGATTTGGCGGAAGTGCGTTCGGTCAAACTGCTGGAAAACGGCACGGTCAAAGATGTCAACGAATTTGCCAACGCGACGGCTTCCGCCCGAAGGCGCGACGCGAAAACGATTACGGTTACGTCGGAAGGCGCGGGACAGCGCGAAATGATTGTCAGTTAGACGATTGCCGCGCCGAGTTGGAAAACGACTTACCGCGTCGTTCTCGACCAGGCGGGCAAACCGTTTTTTCAAGGCTGGGCGATTGTTGATAACGTCAGCGACGAAGATTGGAAGGATGTCAAATTATCGCTCGTTTCGGGAACGCCGATTTCGTTTATTCAGCCGATTCAGCAGCCGTTTTACCGCTATCGTCCGATTGTTCCGATTCCGAATGATTTGAAACTTACGCCGCAGATTTATGAAGACGGCAGCGGCGGCGGTTACGGCAGCGGGAACGGAAGTGGCGAAGGCAGCGGAACGACGGTTGATGTAACCGGCGAGTCATCGGCGAACATCACTCAAAGGCAAATTCAAAATTTGCCGACGAACGACAGACGAGTTCAAAGTTTAGTCAATTTAAGTGCCGGTGCTTCCAATAATTTTAGCGTTGACGGCGCGACGACTTCGATGAGCAATGCTTTGATAACGGGAAATTCCGGCGTAACGACGGCGGCGACCGGCGAAGAAATCGGCGATTTGTTTGAATATAAAATCGAACAGCCCGTAACCGTTCTGCGTGATCGTTCGGCGTTAATTCCGATTGTGCAGACGACGATGGACGGCGAGCGCGTTTCGATTTACAACGAAACCGTCCGGCGCGACCGTCCGATGGGCGGAATGCGGCTCGTCAACACGACCGCGCTGACGCTCGAAGGCGGCTCGCTAACTGTTTTGGACAAAGATTCTTACGCGGGCGAGGCGTTGATGGAACGCTTGAAGCCGAAGGAACAAAGATTTATTTCCTACGCGCTCGATTTGGGAACGCTCGTTACGGTCAGACAAGATGCGGACAGTTCGCCCGCCAAACTCATCAAAGTTTTGAACGGCGTGTTTCAGGTTCATTATTTCCGGCAGGAACGAAAAACTTACACTTTGCAGAATCAAACCGACCGACCGCGCACGGTTTTCATCGAATATCCGGTGCGGCAAGGTTGGGAACTTTCCGACGACATGCCGAAACCCGACATTACGACGCAGCGTTTCTATCGTTTCAAAGTCGAGTTGGCGGCGTTCGACAAAAAGGAAATCGCCGTGTCCGAACAACAGGCTTTGATGGACAGCTACGCGCTGACGAATCTTTCCCGCACCGACCTTGAATTATTTTTGACGCGCCGCTACATCAACGCCGAAATTAAACAAAGACTCGAAAAGTTGATTGATTTGCGGATTCAGATAAATCAGATTGAAGCGAAACTCGAAACTTTTGATACGGAAAAGGAAAAAATCGAGGAAGACCAGAAACGTCTGCGCGAAAACATTGAAACCTTGTCGAAAACGCCCGAAGCGAAAACTTTGATTACGCGGTATATTGCTAAAGCCAACGATCAGGAAACGCGCCTCGAAACGATGGAAAAAGAGCGCGAAAGGCTCGAAGCCGAACAGAACAAACTCGAAAATGACTTAGCAACCGCCATTCGCGCATTTAATCTTTGATAAGTATATTTTTAAGATATTTTGAAAAGTTCAGAGTCCAAACTGCCGAACTCCGTTTGCCTTTCCGCCAGCGAAGCGCGGCGGAAAACACGCTCAAGCGTGGACTCTAAACGATTAAACCTTAATGTAAATTCGCTTGAGATAAAGAAGCCACATCAGAAAAAGCCACAGCAAAATATAACTGCCGGCGAACATCAAAGAAGCGTTTATCGGAGATGCGAGCGGCAGAAAAATCACATCGAAAATCCACTTTTGCAGCGAGATTGATTTGCCGTCCGCGTCTGCGCCGACTTTGATTATTCCAAGCAGTTTCGCCAGCAAACCGGAAAACACGAATAACGCGAGCGCGTTCACGCCGAAGATAACGAACGGTTTCGCCCATTTTTTGTAACCTTTAATGTCAATCAGCCAGTAGCAAAAACCTAAAAAACATAAAGCTAACCCGGCTGTATAAACGACGTAAGAACTCGTCCAGAGCGATTTGTTTATTGGAAACCAGAAACTCCAAGCCCAGCCGATTGCCGCCAAAACCACTCCGAAGAAAAACATCGCGGCGACTTTTTCGTAATCGCTTTTTTCGCGTCTGAGCCAATGCCCGCACAACACGCCCGCCAAAGTCGTCGCAATCGCCGGGAGCGTCGAAAGCAATCCTTCGGGGTCGAAAACCTTCGCCGATTTCCAGATGTGATTTTCCGTCAAAATCACGCGGTCAAGATACGCCGCCAAATTACAAGCCTTGTCATTAAAAGTCGTCAACTCGCAACCCGGCACATTTATCAAAGTCATCAATGCCCAATAAACCAGCAAAAGCGCGGCGGCAATTATCGCCTGCTGTTTCCAATTAGTGCGGACAAAAATCAGCGCGGCGAACAGGTAACAAACCGCGATGCGCTGCAAAACGCCCATAATTCGCAAATTTGAAACGTCGAGCCATTCGCCTTTGACGAAACTGTAAAACGGAAACGCCGCCATAAATAATCCGAGTCCGAAGATTATCAATGAACGGCGAAGGATTTTCCAATAAATATCTTTACCGATGCCGCCGACTTCGACGCGCTTGCCGAGAGCCAGCGTAATCGAGATGCCGACGATGAATAAGAAGAACGGAAAAACCAAATCCGTCGGTGTCGCGCCGTGCCATTCAGCGTGCGCGAGCGGCGAATAAATCGCGCTCCACGTTCCCGGATTGTTGACCAAAACCATTCCGGCAATGGTCATTCCGCGAAAAACGTCGAGCGACAACAAACGATTTTTTTCAGTTTCAACGGACATTTTTGTTTGACGATTTTAACAGAAAACGAATAAAAATCTACCAACCGTTTCTTTCCCGCAATTTCGTGATGTGCGCCGTGTGATGTTTGCCGTGCCAACTGTAAAGCGCGAGCATCCCGGCAAGCGTCCATTCGCCCGTTTCGGGATGAACGAGTTTTCTTTGAAAATCTTCATCAGACATCGAATTCAAAACCGTCGTCCAGCGATGATGCAAACCTTCGATAATTTTTATCGAATGTTCAATCGGCAGAAAACTGTCTTTCAATTCCGCCCAACGGTCTTCAAAATACGGGCGAATCGTCGGCGCGTCTTCGGTCAAAGCGAGTTTAAAACGAATCAGCGAATTCAGATGACTGTCAGCGACGTGATGAACCGTTTGCCGCACCGTCCAACCTGCGGGACGATACGGCGTGTCGAGTTGTTCATCGCTCAAATCTTTGACCGACGCTTTCAATTTGTCCGGCAAGTCGCTGATTTCATTGATAAACTGCCGTTTTAATTCCGGCGTAATCTCAGTTGATTTATCGAACTTTCCTATCGGATAACGCAAATCTTCGCTCATTATTATTCTCCAAAATAATTTTCAAATCTGGTAAATTCCCGCAAAAAAGCCAGTTTCACCGTTCCCGTCGGACCGTTGCGCTGTTTGGCGATTAAAAGTTCGGCGACTCCGGCATTTTCTTCCGACGGTTTGTAATAATCTTCGCGGTAAATAAACGCTACTACGTCGGCGTCCTGCTCAATCGAGCCGGATTCGCGTAAATCCGACATCATCGGACGCGGCGGATTTCTCGCTTCGGGCGCACGCGAAAGTTGCGACAGCGCGACAATCGGGACGTTTAGTTCCTTCGCCAAACCTTTGAGTTCGCGCGAAATCTGCGAAACTTCCTGCTGCCGCGATTCGGTGCGTTTGCCGCCGGACATCAATTGCAGATAATCCACGACGATTAAATCCAATTTCTTTTGTTCGGTAAATAATCTTCTGGATTTAGCCCGCATTTCCAGAACGGAAATTCCCGGCGTGTCGTCAATAAAAATCTTCGCGTTCGACAGCGTGCCGATGGCTTCGGCGAGTCTGCCCCATTCGTCGCGCGTCAGATAGCCGGTGCGAAACCGATGCGCGTCAACCCGCGCTTCCGAACTCAACATTCGCATCACGAGCTGTTCTTTGGACATTTCGAGCGAGAAAACCGCGACCACCGCTTTCTCCAAAATCGCCGCGTTCTGCGCTAAAGTCAGACACAAAGCCGTGTTGTGAACACAAATATCGTTGGCGACAAAGTTATGCGTTTCGGGAATCGTCAAATCATAAACCTGTTTGTTGCCGGCATATTCAATCGAAACTATTTCGTCCCAATAAATTTCGCTCGCCGCCAAATTTTGCAAAGTTTCATCTTCCAAAGCCGTCGCCAATTGTTCCAAACGGTGGCGAGAAGGCGCACGTTTTCCGGCGTGAATGTTCGTATGACCTTTTATTTCGGCACGTTTGGCTAAAGACGACCAAGATTCCGCGCCTTTCGATTCTTTAAGATTTGCCCAAATTTCAATCGGAATCAAATCGTTATTAGTTTGATAATTTTTCGTTTCGAGTTTTTCCAAAGCCAGACTAACGGCTTCTTCTTTGCCGAAAATACCGATTTCTCTGGCGAAAATTTTGATGGATTGCGCGTCGGTAATATCCAACTGCCAAGCCGGATTTCTGCCGTCTTTATATTTGATGGAGCGTTTTTTTAACTTGGCAATTACGCCGAAACGCAGTAGAAGATGCTGAACTTGTCGAATCATTTTTTCGCTGACCGAAGCGAAACCGAATTGCACTTGTCCGCTTGTTAGAACGCTCGCCCAACCGTCTGTGGCAAACAGACGATTTATGAGAATTGCAATTAACTCTTTTTTGAGCGTGAAAACTTCTTTAGGAATAAATTTAGTATGCGAGTTGCAACCGTGTAAATTTAAATCACGCAGCCATTGAGTAATTGGATTTGTTTTGCTCTGACAAGTAGTTGATTTGCGAACTCGCAAGTATGGCGTTTTGCCTGAATACCTATAAATAACCGTTTCAACACCACCAAATTTTTTGACCGCGTTTTCAAAATCCGCTTGTAATACGGGCTTACCTACTACAAATATCGGACAAGAATTTGTAATTGAACCGTCGCCGAGTAAATATCCCAAAATCTTTACTTCACATTCACGCCACTCGTTTTCACCAAAAACATTTAAAATGCGCGGAACGGCAATTTTGTCGCCGACTTTTATTTCTGCCAATTTTTTCCAACCGTTGATTGTCAAAAACGGATGTGTAACCGTTGTTTCGATTCTTTTGCCGAGTCTGGTGGTTACTTGAAATACCGGCTTGATGCCGTCGTCAATAAAATCGCTCGCATCGGTTTGTGTAAATTTGAAATTCTCTTTGAGGGTTGAAAGTTTAGCTGATTTTCGTTTGTAGATTTCTTCAATAGTCTGTATACTTCCATCATTGAGAAGCACTAAACTCTTTGCTTGCAAGCACTTGCCCATTGACGGACGCGCTGCGACGATGATTAAATCAGTCGGCTGCAAGCCGGAAGTTTTCTCGTCCAAATCTCGAAAGCCGGTGGAAAGTCCGGTCAAAGCGTGCGATTCGCGTTTGGCAAATTCCTGAATCTTGGCGAGAACCGTTTCGGCAATCGGTTGAACGTGGGAGAAACCTTGCCTGGTTTTCTCGTCCGCTAAAGCGAAAATCATTCGTTCGGCGTTGTCGAGAATCACTTCCGCGTCTTCTTCTTCGGAAAGAGCTTCGCTGGTAATCTGGTTGCAGACTTTGATGAGATTGCGGCTCATCGCCTTGCTTTTGACGACTTTCGTGTAATCGAAAATGTTGGAAAAATGCGGCAAGCCGTAAGTCAGATTGGTAATCGTCGCCACGCCGCCGATTGAATCAATCGAACCTTCTTTTTTCAACTCTTCGCCGATTAAAATCGGGTCAATGCGGTCGCCGCGTTCAAAAAGCGCAATCATCGCCCGGAAAATGCGGCGGTTGTTCGGCGAATAAAAATCGTCGGCACTAATTTTTTCGATGGCTTGCGTGATGAGTTCGTTATCGAGGAGAATCGCGCCCAAAATCACGCGCTCGCTGTCGGGGCTGGACGGCAGTGGTTTTTCGAGAAATTGTTCGCGGGTGCTTTCGGGATACGGTGTTGCCATTTTATATTCAGTCGGCGGTCGGGGGGGGGGGGGTGGGGGTTTGGGGGGTGGGGGGGGGGGGGAAAAGCAAACACAAAAAAGACCGCGCCACGCCCCCCCCCGGGGGGAGGGGTTTTTTTTTTATTTATTTTTTTTGGTT
>JAJAYR010000088.1 GCA_026786155.1 Pyrinomonadaceae bacterium | reverse complement strand
TTCTTCGGTCATATCGGCGCGGCGGCTGTTGCGTCTGATTTCGTCAATCACGGCGTAGAAAGTTATTTCCTCGCCGTTGATGTCGCTTTTGGAAAAGATAATTTGATTTTCTTCCAAAGTTTTTCCGCGCTTTATCCAGAAATAGAACTCACTCGAAGTCGCTTCAAAACGGTTCGGAGCAGCGATTCTGCCAACGACGTTTTCGATTGTCGTGCCGATTGTTTCTGTCATTTCATCATCGGTCAGAGTTGATATTTCAATAGTATCTCGCATAATTTTTCCTCGTATTACAATTCGGTCAAACGGTAAAATTGATTTTTCAAATAATTCGGCGGGCAGAATAACGCGCCTAACGATTCTTCGGCGCGGACAATCGGTTCGAGACTGATTTTCATTCGCCGGTAACTTTTCTGCCGGCAGCGATATTCGTAAATCGTGCGGGTCAGTTGATTGATAAAATCCTTGCCTGCCGCGTTGATTTCCGTTTCGCCGTAGCCTTTATTCGCAAACCATTTGTGCGAAACCTCGACGCGCACGATGCCGACGTTCGGCTCGACACTTTCGCCGTCGCACAAACGCATATACCACGCGACAATCGGCAGACGGATTTTAACTTTGTCGTTGACTCTCGACGTATCGTAAGAAAAGCTGAAGGCGGGCGTTCGGTGCGCTTCCGGCAAACCGAATAAAATCTCTTGTCCCTGCCGGTCAATGTAAAGTCTCTGCTGCGTTTTGACGATACCGAAAACGGGCGATTCGTCAGCATCAAAACCGCCTTCGTGGTCTTTCAGAGTTCCGTCAACAATCGTCGGAAGATCGTCGCGCTGCGCCAGCGCAAATTCTTCAAGCGTCATCATTTCCCGCATCGAACGGCGTTGCGTAAATTTGCGAATTTTCTCGAAATTCATTTGAAATTCTTCGGGCGTACGCTTTGTCGGAAGCAGAGCAATGTCGTGTTCACGCAAGGCAATGGCGAAACTTTCAACTTCTTCCCAAGGAAAAACCGCCGTGTTCATCGCCAAAACTCTTTCAACCTGCGCGAATTCGCGGCGCAATTCGCCGTTGACGATTTTCATCACGACGCTACCAATTTCCGCCAGCCGAATCGCCACGAAACTGCCGTCCGTGCCGCGCAGCCACGCGACTGTCTGCCCGACATCTTTACCATCAACAAACCGCACCGGACGACTCAACCAATCCTGTACACGCCAGCTTTTCGGCAATTGCGGATTGACTGCTTGCCACGCGCCCGCTTCGATTTCCAAACCCAAATTGATTGCCGATTCGTTTGGCACATCATCTGTTTCTTCGGCTTCGTCTTCAACCCAAAATTGCTTTGCGCCGAATTCGCGCTCAACTCTTTTGCCTTCGTAATTTTGAATAAACTTCAATCCCTGCATAGATTTTCACGCCTCTTTTTCAAACATCTTCAAATCTTCCAGCCGCCGCTTCATCGCTTCAAAACTGACCAGAAATTCGGTGGCGAAATAGTTTATGACGGCTCTTTTATTTTTCCCCGCGAAACCTTTCAGAAATTCATTCGCCTGTCGGCAAGCGTTGCGCGGCATCAGCAATTCGGCGGCGAAAAAGTCCGCTTCCGCTTCCATCTGCTTTTTATCTGCCACACCGAGTTTTTTAAAGTCGAAATCTTGCGCCATTTCAATTTCGGCTTCGTTTTCGGCTTCTGCGCCAAACGCCAAACTCTCCGTTAAAAATAAATTTTCCGCGTCTGTAATTTCCAGCAGCTGCAAAAAATGAAGCAAATAATGTCCGAATTCGTGCGCCGCGCTGAATCGTCTTCGCGCCGTCGGTTCGCTTTTGTCGGTAAAAATGCAACCCTGCAAATGTTCACCGAATTTCGCCGTGTAAAGAAAACCCGAAAGTTTGCGCTCGTCGGTTTTCAAATCCGGCATCTCGAAACCAATTTCAATTTCCAGAAATTTCACCGCCGTTTTAGTCGAAAGCGTTTTGCCGTTCGGCAATTCGGCAACCATCAAAGGATATTCCGCCATCATTTGATTGAGCGGCACGATTTGCCGCGAAAAGTTATCGTAATCAAGATTATTTTCGGCGAAGACGTTTTGCACCGTTTCACTTACCCGTTGTTTTCTTGCCTGATTCATCTTTTTTTTCCTTTGTTTTCAGTTCACGTTTGGCGCGTGTCGCAAACGCCTGTTGCTGGCTTTGGCGCAAAGTTAAAAACGTCGCTTCCTTAAAAAACGGCGACCAGTATTTTTCCTTAAATTGGAGTTTCAACCGGGCTGCGAGGCGTTTGATCTCCGCCAAACTCAAATAATTCGGCAACGGTGTATCGTTTTCGGCGAGTTGCCGGTTGTTTTCTTCTTCGCCCGGCGGAACGCGATTTTTCGCTTCCAACTTTTTCGCTACATCGCCGAAAGTTAAAATCTTTCGCTCGAATGCGGCTTCTTCGTATCTCGTCTGCAAATGTTCTTCGGCAAGCTCGCACACTAATTTCGTGTCTTTTGCGAAAGCCGTCAGTGCAAATTCACTTTCGTAATCAAAATTTATTTCGTCTAAAACTCTTTCGAGTTCCGCGTCGGTTTCGGCGGCGAGCCACACCGCCGCCGTCAAATCCGCGTCGCCGGTTTCCAAGCCCTGAAGAGAGGCGGCAATCAAACGCCTGCGCCGCAAAAATTCTTCCGTGTTCCAAAACTTATTCATTTCTTTTCTCGCTCCGCACCTAACATTTCGCGCAGTTTCGTTTCGGCGCGATTTAATTGTCTCTGCGCCGCGCCTTCCGTTTTTCCCAAACGGGCGGCAATTTCGATAATGTCCGATTCTTCAAAATAGTGAAGCCGCAAAATCTTTCGGTAATCGTCGTTCAATTTTGAAATTAACTGCTCGAAGCGAATTTTTTCGGTTTCGTCGCGCTCCGATTTTTCCCAAAAGGTTTCTTCGGGCAGCGCGGTCGTTTCGATTTTCCGGCGCAGCTTCTCGATTCGTTCGAGGTCTTCCAAACCGTCCTCAAACTTTTCTCGCCGATTCAGCAAACGGCTTCGCAATTGTTTGACCGCGTTCGCCGCAAAACCATTCAGCCAACTGAACGCCGAACGATTCGCGTCAAACTCCGCCGCTTTGACCAAAGCCCGCGCCGCCGTCTGCTGAAAAATTTCTGCGGTGCGTTCGGCGAGTTCTTCAGAAGAACCGATAATGTTCATATTTGCCAGCGAAACGCTGATAAATCGTTTGATTCGCGGTGCTTCAAGTTACAAAGCGTCGGCGATGATTTGCCGTTGATAGCGTGAATCTTCCTCGAAAGGCGAAACTTTCAGTCGGGTGTCGGCTAATTTCAAAATGACCTCCTTTTCTCTTATCCGTTTGAGCGAGCCGGATTCGGACACTTCGGCGAAAAATTTTGTTTTGAGCAGATATTTTTTAAAAGCGCAGTTGAGAATTTCAACTGCGCTTTTCAACGGCTTCGAGATTTGCCGATAGCCGGATAAATTTCCGGTTCGGCAAACGATTATTTTTATCGTGATAACGATTTTCAGAAACGGTAAATATAGCCGCCGCGCAAACTGCGTCCCGCGCCGTCAATGCCCCAACTCGCGTTGCGATACGGGCGGTCGAAAATGTTCTCGAATTCAAACGTAACGCGCGAACTTTCGCCGAATTTGAAGCCGCCGCGCAGATTGAAAATTGCGTAACCCGGCAATTCGGTAAAAAGCTGTCGCGTCGGAAAACCCGCGCCGAGTATGCGCGTTAAAACCTGCGTGATGTTTTCGCCCGTCGGAATCAAAGTGTAGCCGCTGACATTGCCGTTACAGGTATTAGTCGCATTGCGCGTCAAACCGGCGACGCACGCGCCGCGCCGGAAGAAGTTTTCGATTTGTGAACGGCTGCGCGGGGCGCCCGTTCTTCGGTCTGACAAATCGAGCGACGATAAGCGATTTTGTTTAGCTGCCAGAGACGAATACGCTTCGACGAAAAACGGCTGGCTCGCCGGTTCATAACGCAGACTGAGAAATGCGGTCGGCGGCGGCGTTCCGCCTTCGATGTTCGGCGGCAAACCCGTTGCGCGGTCGGCGGCGTGAATATATGTGTAATTTCCGACGAATTTGAAATCGCGTCTGATTCGCGCTTCGAGTTCGTATTCAAAACCATAGACCCGCGCCGATGTAAAATTTGAACGCACCAGAACCGGATTCGACGCCGCCGCGACGAACACCGCACCGTTGACGTTCTGACTGATGATAGGTTCGCTGCCCAAAAATTGACCGACTGCGCCATTCGGCAAAATCAAAGTCTGTTTGGTAATCGTGTCGTTCAAATCAATGATGAACGCGGTCAATTCCGTATCAAAGCGTTTCGATTGAAACCGCGCACTGAAATCGTAATTGTCGGTATATTCAGGGCGTTGCGTTTCGACCGCCAAGCCGGTTGAAACGGCATCCGCTCTGGCAGTTGTGCCGATTGTCCCGTTTAAGTTTGTCGCCGCCGAAAAATCGACTTCAAAACCGTCGCCCGTCAAACCCAAAGTTCCCAAATCGGTGATACTCGGATAACGAAATCCGCGACTGTAATTCGCCGCCAGACGAAATTTTTCCGTAACGCGAACGACCGCGCCGACGCGCCCGGAAAACGCGCCGTTATTCACCCGATCATCGCCGAATAGCGGTTTGCCCGCCACAATCGGCGCGTCGGATTGACGAACTTTGTAACGCCCCGCGCTGTAACGCACCGCGCCGGAAATTCGCAAACGGTTCGGAATCGCTTCCCAGACATTTTGGGCGAATACGCCGCCGTGGTCGAAACGCGCTTCGTCCGGCACGCGCGGGCGCGAAGGCGTCGTCAAACCGGAAACCGGACTGAAAATATACGCCGGAGAATTAACTTTTTCGTGATAGAAATCGCCGCCGACGGTCAGCGAATGGCGTTTCGGCAGTTGTTTGTCGAGAAAAAACGAAAAGCCATTGACGCTCGTGCGTTCGTATTGGTGCGTGATGTCGCCGAACGGATTGCCCTGTCCGCCCTGATTGACGCGCTCTTCGCGCTGGCTGTTATAGGAAGCCGTCGCCGATAAACTGTCAAAGCCGATGAAGTTTTGTTTGACGTAGCGGACGTAGCCGAAATCGAGCATCAAGTTTCGCAAGTCGGCGATTAAATTGCCGTCGCCGCCCAAAAGTTGGTCAAAGCGTCTGCCGCCGTCCTGTTGCGAGCGTTGATAATTGAAGACGATTTGTTGGTCGTCGGTCGGCGAATAATTCAGACGGAAACTGCCGCCGTATTGCGTGAAAGCCGTGTCGGGACTGCGCGTATATAAAATGCTCGAAGGCAAACCGAGAAAGCGCGTAATCGCCGAGTGCGAATCGTTTTCGCCCGCCGTTCGCAAATTGTTGATGCGCCGTGCCGCGAGATTGACGTAGCCGCCGAGTTTGTTCGTGCCGTAGCTGAACAGTCCCGAACCGCCGAAACCGCGGTCTGCGCTGTTGTAGAAATTGGAAACTTCGCCGTGAAATTCGGCTTCGTCGGAACTGCTCAAAAACGGATTTTTGGTCACGAGATTGACCGTTCCGCCGAGCGCGTCCGAGCCGTATTGGGCGCTCGACGCGCCGCGCAGAACTTCGACCGATTGCAGAGCCGTCGGTTCATTCAAGTTAAAAAATGTGTTGATGCCGCCGCGCTGCGCTCCGGTCGTGTAGCGCACACCGTCCGAATAGACGACGACGTTTTTGCCGGTCAAACCGCGCACGACGACCATTCCGATAGTCGGGCTGGTGCGCTGCACATTTAAGCCCGCTTCTTCTTCACCAATTTGCGCGAGAACGCTCGAAGTACGCTGCGAAATCGCGTTTTCGCCGATCACGCTGACGGCTTGCGGGATATTTCGGCGTTCGCTCGTCTGCCCGATTTCCGCCGTTACAGTTACGCGGCTTTCGCCGATTTGCAGCGCGATGTCGAAGTTTTGCGGATTCTTTCCGGCTTCGACTGTTTGAATGTCGGCGGCGAAACCTTCGGCTGAAACGCGCAGCGAATAATTCCCTGCCGCGACGCCGGAAAAATTAAATTTGCCGCGCTGGTCGGTTTGCGCCGTGCGCGTCGTCGCTCCGACGAGTGAAATTTTCGCGCCCGCCACCGTCGCGCCGTTCGGGTCTTTAACCGTGCCGGAAATGCCGCCGATTGCCGTTTGCGAAAAAATTCCGACCGGCGCAAAGAGCAGACAAATTACCGTTAGAACATAAAATTTTGAGTTATTTGAAAGCATTTGGTTAATCCTTTTTGAAATAGTTCGTGCGGACATATAATTTTGGCACAAATTTGATTATCCATAAACATCAAAAGTAATTGCAGTCCGTAAGTAATCTATTTTCGGTTGAACTTTTGCTTAATGATTTTCTGAGCGTTAGAATTTAATCAGCAATCAAAAATTCGAGGAGTTTATAAAAAGTTATGGCTTTGGAAATCTACGTCAAACCGAATTGCCCGTATTGTCAGAAAGCACGGGATTATTACAACGAAAACAACGTCGCGTTTATCGAATACGACGCGCAGAACGATAAAATGCGGCAGCGGGAAATGCTCGCGCTTTCCGGCGGCGATTTGGTCGTCCCGTGCATCGTCGAAAACGGCGAATATATCGCGTCGGGCTGGGGCGATCCGCCGCGCGGCTGAACGATTATTCCAGATTAAATCGGCAGTTTGCCGACTCAAAAAGTTCAGGGTTCAAAATTCAAGGTTCAGAGTATTTTTGACGACCTTCAACCTCGAACCCTGAACCTTGAACTTTGAACCTTGAACTTTGAACTTTTTCGTTCTATGATGACAAATTGCAGCCCCGATCAATCCGAAATCGAAAATTTGAATTCACAAAATCAGCGATGATTGGCGAGAGAATTAACCAATACAAAATACTGGAAAAAATCGGCGCGGGCGGACAGGGAACCGTTTATAAAGCGCAGGATACGAAACTCGACCGCACCGTTGTCATCAAAGTTCTGCCGCCGGAATTGACGCAGAAAACCGCCAACTTTCGCCGATTCGAGCGTGAAGCGCAGCTTTGTTCGCAGCTCGACCATCCGAACGTCTGCACGATTTACGATTTTCATAATGCCGACGGCGTTTTTTATATTGCGATGCAGTATGTCGCCGGTAAAAACGTCCGGCAGCTCGTCGCCGGTCGCCCGCTCGATTTAAAAAGTGCGCTTTCGATTGCCGTGCAGGTGTGCGACGCGCTCGCTTATACGCATTCGCGCGGGATTATTCACCGCGACATCAAAGCCGGAAACATCATGGTAACGGACGGCGGGCAAGTTAAAGTTCTCGATTTCGGTTTGGCGAAACTGATGGAAGATGAACCGTCGCCGAACGTCAAAGGCGTTGACCGCAACGATATTACTGAACTCGGAATTCCTTACGGCACAGCGACTTACGCCGCGCCCGAACAAGCCAGAGGCGAAAAAACCGACCACCGCGCCGACATCTTTTCGACCGGCGTGCTGCTCTACGAAATGCTCACGGGAATCTGGGCTTTTCAGGGCAAAACCGTGATTGACGTGCGCCATCAAGTCCTTTACGGCACACCGAAACCGTTGAGCGTTATGCGCCCGGAACCGCTGCCGCCGCAGTTGCAGCCGATTCTCGACCGCGCGCTCGCCAAAGAACCGAAAGACCGCTACCAGCGGATTTCGCAGATGCGCGACGAACTTCGCGCCATTTTACAGGAGATTTCAGGAATGCCGATGTTTCAAGGTGAAACTTTTACGCCGCGCTACTTGGACGAAAATCCGGTCAAACGCGCCTGGAATTGGCTGACGGGAAAATCGAACGCCGAAGCCAATTCGATGCCGCGCAATTATTCTTCGGCTTCCAATCCGCCGACTTTTTCGCCCGACACGACTTTGACGGCGGGCGGAGTGGAGAAGAAAAGCGTGGCGATTCTGCCGTTCAAAAATTTGAGTCAGGACCCGAATGTGAGTTTCTATGAATTTTCGCTGGCTGACGCGGTGATTACCGAACTCGCCGGTTTGCGTTCCTTGATTGTGCGCCCGTCGTCGGTCATCGCCAAATATCAGGGCATCGAAATTGACCCGCGTCAAGCCGGACGCGAATTGAAAGTCAGCGCGGTGTTATCCGCCGGATTTATTCGTTCGGGCAGCCGGATGCGCGTTACGGCGCAACTGCTCGATGTGCTGTCGGGCGAGATTTTGTGGAGCGACCGGATTGACGCGGAAGGCGGCGATATTCTCGCGCTTCAAGATATGATTGCCGAACGCATCTTAAAAGGTTTGAAACTCGAATTGACCGAAAGCGAACAGGAAAAACGCGGGCGGCTGACGACGGAAAACGCCGAAGCCTACGAAGAATACCTGCGCGGGCGCGATAATTTCGGCAGATTTATCTTCCGCACCGTCGCCGCCGAAGACTGTGAAGCGGCGATTGCCAACTTCAAACGCGCCATCGCGTTAGATGCCGATTTCGCCCTCGCTTACAGCGGTTTGGGCGCGTGTTACGCCAATCGCGTTTTCAAAGGAATGGGCGAAGCGGAAGATTATACTTACGCCGAAGCCGCGTTTTCAAAGGCATTTAAATATGACCCGAACGTCGTCGAAGCGCGAGTTTTGATGGTTTTGATTTACCTGTCGCGCGGCGAAAAGAAAAAAGCGCGTTCGGAAATTCACGTTTTGGAAGAACAGTTTCCCAACGATGCCGCGCTGTATTTCGTCAAAGGCACGATGCACCGTTTAGACGGCGAATATGATGAATGTTTGAAGAGTTTCGCCAAACTGACCCGTCTCGACCCGGCGGCGGGAGTTATTTCCAGTTACAATCGCGCCCGCGTTTTTCTGTATAAAAATATGTATGCGGAAGCCTACGCCGAACTCGACAAAGGCGCGAAACTCGAACCGAATCACCCGATGGTGCGAATTTTCCGTTCCGCCGTTTTGTTTCACGACGGACAAGTCGAAAAAGCCGTCGAAATTATCGAAAACGTGCTGGAAAACAACCCGCAGATGGACGGCATTCGCCCGATGCTGGCGATGTATCTGGCAAATCAGGGCAAAACCGAAGCAGCGCGGGCGCAATTAACCGACGAAGCCAAAGGCTTGGCGAAAGCCGACCACGATATGGCTTACTGGATGTGCGAAGCGTTGTCGCAACTCGGCGACCTTGACGAAGCGTTCAAATGGCTTGGCAAAGCCATTAAATTAGGCAACGAAAACAAACCCTGGTTTGAAACCGACAAAACTCTCGCGCTCCTTCGTCAAGACCCGCGTTTTCAGGAACTGATGGACAAAATCGAGCATTAAAAAGTTGTTTGCAGACAATGCAGAAACACGCACGAAGTTAACTTTGTGCGTGTTTCTGCATTATGCCTGAAAATCGGCGTGGCGGAAAACCGTCGAAAGGCTATCCAAAATTATTTACAGCTAAAAATTTCGTTTGACCGCCTGATAAAAACAATTATCTGTCTCTGCTTCCGCCGTTCGGCTTTCGATTGAGCAGATTCAGCAGACGGTCGGGATAATCGGTCATCACGCCGTCCACGCCGAGATTGATAAGTCTTTCCATATCAGCCGTTTCGTTGATTGTCCAAACGTGGACTTGCAGTTTTTTGCGGTGCGCGTTTTCGACGAAATCTTTCGTTACGACCGATAACTTGCCGAGATTTTCGGGAATTTGCAGAGCCTGCATCGGCGGGCTGTATGATTCGCTCAAACCCGTTTTCGAGAGCGCGAGAAGTTCCGCCACTTCCGACGGTGTGCCGGACGTGGCGATTTCCGGGCATTCGCGGCGAAACTCGTCAATCACGCCTTGCCGGAACGAACCGACGATAACTTTTTCGGTCATTTTGTGCGTCCGAATCAAAGCACACAACGGTTTAATTATTGAAGGCGTTTTCTGTTTCGGTTCGATATTGTAAGTCATCGCGGGCAGCGCATCGAAAATTTCTTCGAGCGTCGGTATCGAAATTCCGCGCCCGCGAAACGGAGAAGTTCGCCCGCCGTCGGTCGAGAAACGATAACCCGCGTCGAGTTTTTTCACCACGTCGAGCGTCATCTCGGAGATTTTTCCGCCGCCGTCAGTCGTTCGATCAACGGTCGCGTCGTGCATTATGACGAGCGTTCCGTCGGCGGTCGCGTGAACGTCGAGTTCGAGAACATCCGCGCCCATTCCCGCCGAATACTCGAACGCGCCCAAAGTATTTTCAGGATGCAAACCGCCGCCGCCGCGATGCGCGAACACCAGAAAACGCGATTCTTCACGCTTAAAAATTTCGCGTTCCGCCGCCGCTTCGCCCGTTTGCATCGCCAGATAAATGTAAATTCCCGCCAGAATAACGATTGCGCCGAGCAGAAATAAACCGAACCATTTGAGAATTTTACGCGCCAAATTTTTAATAGACATTTTTCCAAAATAAGCTCAGATATTTAACGCCAAGTCGCAAAGATGCCAAGACGCAGAAAAAACCTTTCCTAAAACTGTCATTTTTTTAGTTTTCAATATAAAAAGTAACCTTGAACAACACGGTTTTCTTATAAAAACTAAACCAAGGTAGCAAATGTTACAATTTTCATTAATTAAAGACGAAATGAGTAACAAATATGCTGCCTCGTGAGAAAAATAATACAAGTTTTTTTGAGAAACTTCAAAACTGCGAAGGCTTAGATTTGCGGGATAATCGTGAGAAACGGCACGATTTGGCGATAATTTTGCTTGAGGTGACTTTGGCGATATTGAGTAATCGGGACGGAAAGATGTCGAGTATTCATCGGCATTTGCAAAAACACCATCATCAACTGCTGGAGTTTCTTGATTTAGAGCCGCGCCGCCCGGTTTCGCGGTCGCATTTACCGCTGGTTTTAGAGCCAACCAAAAGGCACAAATAGAAGATTTTGGAGACGATTTTGAGAGTCTCCTGACTTGGCTCAAAAAACTGAATTTTTTATAAGAAAACCGTGTATTTTTATCAGAAATTTACAGGGATTAAATCAATTTATTTTCTTTTGTATCCATTCCTGTTTATCCTCTTAATCCCTGTAAATTTCTTCTATCTATTGACGCTTCCCATCATCGCTTCGGAGTAGCGCAAACCGCTCGCCGCGTCTTTCGGGAAAACTTCGTCAATTTTCCGCAAATCCTCCACGCTCAGTTTCACATCAGCCGCCGCCGCGTTTTGTTCGAGATATTTAACGCGCTTCGTCCCCGGAATCGGCACGATGTCCTGCCCCTGCGCCAAAACCCAAGCCAGCGCAAGCTGCGAAGCCGTGATGTTTTTTTCGGCGGCGATTTCTTCGAGTTTTTCAACGAGTTTGATATTTTTATCAAAATTTTCGCCCTGAAAACGCGGATTGGTGCGCCGCCATTCGGCGGCTTCCAAATCTTCAAATTTCTTAATTTCGCCCGACAAAAAACCGCGTCCCAAAGGCGAATACGGCACGAATCCGATGTTCAATTCGCGGCAGGTTTCCAGCACACCGTTTTCTTCAACATCGCGCGTCCACAAACTATACTCACTTTGCAAAGCCGTTATCGGATGAACTTTCGACGCTTTCCGCAGAGTTTCTGCGCTCGCTTCCGACAATCCGAGATGACGAAGTTTTCCTTCTTCGACGAGTTTCGCCATCGCGCCGACGGTTTCCTCAATCGGCGTATTTTCATCAACCCGATGCAGATAGTAAAGGTCAATCGTTTCGATTTCGAGCCGTTTCAAACTTCCTTCGACAGCTTCGCGCACATATTCCGGCTTGCCGTTGATACCGCGAACTCCCGATTTTTCATCAAAAACAATCCCGAACTTCGTCGCCAAAACAAATTTATCGCGTCTGCCTTTCAACGCTTTTCCGACGAGAGTTTCGTTCGTGTGCGGACCATACATATCCGCCGTGTCGAGAAAATTTACGCCCAATTCCAGAGCGCGGTCAATCGTCGCCAGCGATTCGGTTTCGTCCGCCGCGCCGTAAGCGAAACTCATTCCCATACAGCCCAGCCCGATTTCCGACACTTCCAAATCATTTCCCAATGTTCTTTTTTTCATATTTACTCCATTTTTTTTAGCCGCGAACAAACACGAAATTTCACGAAATAAAAAAAAGAAACTTTCGTGCTTTTTCGTGCTTTTTCGTGGCTAATTTCTTTATCTCGCTTCCGGCAAAACCGTATAATCGCCAAAATTTCCGCGAATCGGTTCGCCGTTCGTGCTGTTCGTAACGGCTTCGACCAATAATTTTCCGCCGACGAAACAGCCTTTCCACGATTCGCCGATGCCGCCGAAAACTTCTTCGTTGTCGCCGCGCGAACGCATTTTGTTGATTCCGACTTTGAAGGCGCGAATTTCTTTCGCCGTGTGCGCCGCAAATTTTTCGTCGTCCGACGCAATTGCCGCGACCAGTGCGCCGTTCGAGATGTTCATTTCGCCGACGAGTTCTTCGGCGCGGTCAACCAATACAATCGAATCAATCGGACCGAACGGCTCGCGGAAATAAAGTTCCGCCTGACGCGGCAGATTGACCAGCGATTTCGGCGCAAAATAAGCCGATTTATCCTGTTTCGGCAAAAAATTCGCGTCATTCAATTCGCCGTTGTAAAGCGGTGTCGCGCCGGTTTTCAAAGCGTTGGCAAACAAACCTTTTAATTCTTTAACCTGTCCGGCTTTTATCACCGGACCGAAATCGAGTTCCGGCAGTTCGTCGTCTTTTTTATAAACCAGCGTCGGATTGCCGATTTTAAAAATGTTCAAAACGCTCAAATGCGTGTCCAAAAATTGCGGAAATAAATCGCGCTGAACGACGAAACGAACGTAAGCCGTGCATCTTTGCTTCCCGTAATCAAAACCTTTTTTCAGTTGTTTCGCCAGATTTTCCCAATCCGAAAAATCCCAGATGCCGTAAGTGTTGACGCCTTCCATCTCCAACATATAACGCTTGTTTTTATCAACCAACTGCGCCGCGATACTGCGTCCGCTGTCGCGTCCGCCAACGAACGAAAGGCAATCAATATGTTCGTTCCTGACCAAAATCTCGCTCAATTCGCCGCCCGAACCCGATACCAAACTAACCGGCAAACCGCAGCGTCGCGCCAAGGCAAAAGTAAAACTCAAACTGATAAATCCGCCGTCCGAAGGCGTTTTCGCAATCACCGAATTGCCCGCCAAACACTGCGTCAAAACCGCGTGCATCAGCACTGACATCGGATAATTCCACGAAGCGATATTGGAAATCAAACCCAAAGGCGTACGTTTCTCCAGCATCGGTTCGATGTTTTCGACATACCACCGCACACCGTCAATCGCGCGGTCAATGTCGGTGAACGCGAGTTTGTAAGTCTTGCCGATTTCCCACATCAGCAGTTTCGCAATCAAATCAACGTGCGTTTGCAGCAAGTCCAAACATTCCGAAACGCGCCGCTTGCGTTCGTCCAAATCGGTTTTCGACCAGTTGCGAAATTCCGCGCCCGCGTATTCGACGGCTTTCAACGCTGCCTTTTTATCGAGCATCGGCAACGCGCCCAAACTCGAACCGTCAATCGGCGAACGAAAATCCTTCGGCGTTCCGGCAAATTTCCATTCGCCTTCCGCCAAATTTAAAAAGCCGCCTTTCGCGTCAAAAATTTCCGGCGCGATTTCTTTCAATTGTTTTATCAAGCCGCCAAATTCAACTTTCGGCGAAATAATTTTCGTCATAATTTTTCCTCGTTTTAATCAAAGTTTTGTCAACATTTTAACGCAGAAGGTTGAAAGAGAAAACGGATAATCAATCGGAATTTTGTTTTGTTCATAATGCCGAACGCTATTTCAATATACTGAACTATTTCGCCATTAAAACCGTGTTGCGAATTTTTCGCAGCGAGTGCAGCCAGCGGTCGTAATTTTCCGCTTTGTTGACGATGTATTGGGCGACTTCCGGGTGCGGCAGAATCAAAAACTTTTCGCTTTCCAAACCTTTGACGACGGCTTCGGCGCACGTTTCCGCCGAAATCGCTTCCGCCATCAAAAAGTTTTCCGGCTCGCCGTCCGCGCTCGCAATCAAATTAGTTTTCACGCCTTGCGGACACAAACACGAAATTTTTATGCCGCGCTCGTCATATGCAATCGAAAGCCATTCGGCAAACGCGACCGCCGCGTGTTTCGTGACGGCATACGGCGCGGCGGTCGGATGCGTGAGCAGTCCGGCGGCGGAAGCCGTGATTAAAAAGTATCCTTGTCCGCGCTCCAGCATCGAAGGAAAAACGGCGCGGCTTAAATACAAATGCGACAAAACATTAACTTCATAAATCGTTTGCCAGACATCACTTGAAACGTCCAGACCGCCGTCCGCGCCGCCGATTCCGGCGTTCGAGCAAACCAGATCAATCCGCCCGAATTCGCTTAAAATATCTTCAACGACCGATTTGCAGTTCGCTTCATCGGCAACATTGAGTTTAAATGCTTTCCCGTTGACCGATTCGGCGACTTTTTCGGCATTGGCAAAATCCGTATCCGCCGCGATAATTTTCGCCGCGCCGTCCGCGTGAAATCGTTCGCACAACGCCTTGCCGATACCGTTTGCGCCGCCTGTAACAAGAATAATTTTGTCTGCGATTTTCATATTATCTTAACCGCGCACACGAAAAGTCAAATCAATTTAACCGCCGATGAACGCCGGTAAACGCGGATAAGACAAAAATCATCTTTAAATCTTGTTTTGATTTATCTGCGTAAATCGGCGGTTAAAATTTTTCTTACCCAACCGTTAAAACGACTTTGCCCATCGTCTTTCTGCCTTCGAGCGCGTTGTGCGCTTCCTTCGCCTGCTCAAGCGGAAATTCGCTGACCATCACCTGAAGACGATTCGCCGCGATATGCGTCATCAATTCCTGCGTAAATGCCGCCATATTTTCGCGCGTTTCAAAATTCAAATTGTAGCCTTTGACCGTCTGCATTTTCCATAACAGAGCGAGCGCGGAGATTTGAAAATCCTCGCCGCTCGCTGCGCCGTAGATCGTCATCGTGCCGCCGGTCGCCAGACATTTAAAGTTTTGCCGCCCGATTTCGCCGCCGACCATTTCGATAATCACGTCCGCGCCTTTCCCGTCAGTTGCGTCCAAAACCTGCTGCGTCCAATCCGCTTCGGTGTAATTTATCCCGGCATCCGCGCCGAGTTGGGCGACTTTTTCGAGTTTCTCCGCGCTCGAAGCCGTTCCTAAAACCTTCGCGCCTTTATATTTCGCCAGTTGCACGAGCAAGGAGCCGACACCGCCCGCCGCCGCGTGAATCAAAATCGTTTGCCCCGATTTCAAATCCGCCAGCAGTCCGAGCGCGGTCAAACCCTGCACGAGCAAAGCCGTCGCTTTGCCGAAATCCAAATCATCGGGAATCGGCACGACGGTTCGATAATCGGCAACTGCGTATTCGGCGTAGCCGCCGCCTTTGACGGTCGCCAAAACGCGCTGACCGGCTTGCCGATTTTTGACGTTCGCGCCGACTGCTTCGATAATTCCGGCAACTTCAAAGCCGAGCGTGAACGGCAACTCCGGCGTAAAAAGATATTTATTCTGCCGCAGCATCGTATCGGCGAAGTTAATTCCCGCCGCCGCCGTTTTGATTAAAACTTCGTCCGCCCCTGCGGTTGGTTTTTCAATTTCTTCCACGCGCAGATTGCCCGCGCCGCCAAATTCGTGAATTCTGATTGCTTTCATAATTTTTTATTTTTGCTTGCGAAATTCCGTCGTCAACATTCCCGCAAAGCCCCAATTTTCCGGTTCTATTTCATCAATCACGATGTGAATATGTTCCGGCTTTTTGTTTAAAACTCTCACCAAAGTTTCGGTCATTTCTTCGACAATTCGCTTTTTCTGTTCGGCGGAAGTTCCGTCTTTCGTAATTTTCACGTTGATATACGGCATAAATTTTTCGTGTTCTTTCGTGTTTGTTCGCGGCTGATTTCCTAAGTCTGTCCAACCCAACTTTCATCCGCGACTTCGCGCCATCTATCACGAATTGATTCAAATTCTTCGCTCGATAAATTTCCTTCCGCGACATATTTCGCGTTTTCCTGCCAGCGATTCGGCTTGGTCGTGCCGACAATCATTGTGTCAACGCCGTCAATCGAAAGCGTAAATCGCAGCGCGGTCGCCGTCGCTTCTTCCAGAGATTTACCCAAAAAATCGAATTTCAATTTCTGAATTCGGTCCCAGTATTCGTGATGATAAGATTCGGCGGGCTTTTCCTTGTGCCGCCAAACGGCATTGGCAATCGGGCGTTTGGCAACGATTCCCAAACTTTTCTCTTTTGCTAACTTAATGTTTCCGTCAATCGGCGTTTGGTCGGCGATTGAAACAGAAGTTTGAAACGAATCGAAAACGCCCGTTTCGATTGCCGTCCGCGCGTCTTCGTTATCGCCCGAATAACCGATGTAGCGCGTATAGCCTTTTTCAATCGCTCGCTGCAAACCTTCGATACAATCGCCCTGCCGCAAAATTTCCGACGAACAACTGTGCAGTTGCGCGATGTCGAGATAATCGGTTTTCAAGTTTCGCAAACTCGTTTCAATCGTTTCCAAAATCCCTTTTTTCGACCAGTCAAACCGCGTAAAAGCGTCGAGCGCACCGCATTTCGTCAGCAGATAAAAATCCTGACGGCGATTCGCCACGGCGTTGCCGATTAATTGTTCCGAAACCTTATAAGCCGCCGCCGTATCAATCACATTCAAACCGGCATCGAGCGCGGAATTAAGCAGTTCGTTGACATCTGCCTGCGTCTGATTCGGATTGTAGCCGATTTCCGCGCCGCCGAAGCCAAGCACGGAAAACTCCATATCTGTTTTGCCGAATTTTCTCTTTTCCATAATTTTTAAGATTTTAACCACATAGGGACAAAGAAAACACAGAGAGTAATTTTACATTTTCTTTTTTAAAAAATAAGTTTTTATTTTCGTGAAGATATAAATGTCAAATTCGGTTTGATAATTTTTACCGACGAAAAAATGATTCTGACTATGTTTTCTATGTCTCCATGTGGTTAATTATTTTCCTAGTTCCGCTTCGACTTTCTCAATCAATCGCATATCTTCCGCCGTTACGTCAGGCGCAAAACGCGCCGCGATTGCGCCATTTTTGCCGACGAGAAATTTCTCGAAATTCCATAAAACATCGGTTTCGTTTTGGCGCGTGTGTCCGAAATCGCGGAGTTTTCCTTCCATCACGTCGCCGTTCTTCACGTCGGTTTCCGATTGTTCCGCAATCAAATGCCCGTAAAGCGCGTGGCGTTGGTCGCCGTTGACGGCAATTTTTGAAAATAAGGGAAACCGGACGTTGAAATTCGTTTCGCAAAAATCCTTGATTTCATCTTCCGTTCCCGGCTCCTGCCCCATAAAATCGTTTGACGGAAAGCCCAAAACCTCGAAACCTTTCGCTTGATAATCCGCATAAAGTTTCTGCAAACCTTCATACTGCGGAGTCAAACCGCATTTCGACGCGACGTTGACAATCAACAAAACTTTGTCCTTAAATTCGCCCAAATTCGTTTCCGTCCCGTCAATCTTTTTCACGGGAATTTCATAAAGTTCGTTTGCCATAAAATTTTCTCCTAATCTTTTTCTTTTCTCACAATCATCAAACCGTCGCGCACCGCCAAAAGAATGTTTTCGACTCTTTCGTCAGCCTGAATTTTACGATTAAATTCGTGCAGCGCAATCGTATTTTCATCGCCGTTTGCCGCGTCCAAAACCTTGCCGCCGCGCAGCACGTTGTCGGCGATAATCACGCCGCCGATGCGGACTTTCGGAAAAACCAAATCGTAATAATCGCCGTAAGCCGGTTTGTCGGCGTCAATAAAAACAAGGTCGAAAACCTCGTCCAGCGTCGGAATAATCTCCGCCGCATTGCCCAAAAACGATTCGATTTTGCCGCCGAAATCCGATTTTGCCCAAAATTCTTCGGCGATTCGATTCGTTTCCGGCTCGATGTCGAGAGTGAAAAGTTTGCCATCATCGGTCAAACCTTCCGCCAGACAAAGCGCGGAATAACCCATAAAAGTTCCGATTTCCAAAACGCGGCGCGGCTGCAACATTCGGCTGAACATCGCCAGCAGCCGACCTTGATAAAAGCCGGAAAGCATTGCGTTGTCGGCGCGTTCGACATAAGTTTTCCGCGAAAGTTCTGTCAGCCAATCGCTTTCGGCAGACGTATATTTTTCCGCGTAACTCTGAATTTTTTCGTCAATCATATTTTTAGTTCAGCCGCGAACGAACACGCGCATTCCACAAAATAAAATCGAAAAGTTTCAGCCTAAAAACTCCATCGCTTAATTTTTCAATTATTTCATTGGCATTTCAATTAAAATTTTCGTGTTCTTTCGTGTTTGTTCGCGGCTAATTTCTTTTTAAGAAGCACCGTCAACCTTCGATTCAAAGCGCAAACTTATCAATTCGTTCTCCCTATCCGTAATTTGCAGCGCGTCTTCGCTGCCGTCGGTGTCATATTGGACGGCGATTCCGATGACGTTGGTAATCGTGTCGTGCATTTTTTCGGCATCGGTTTCTGAACGGTCAATGCGAATGACGACGACCTCGTGTTGGTCGCCGTTTTGTTTCAGCGAAGCGTCTTCAAAACGTGCTTCCTGCCGTTCTTCTTCCGTTTCGCCACTCCGCCGGAAAACGTCAAACCGCGCCCGCCGATTGTTGTTGCGCGTCGAAAATTCTTCTAAAAATGTCGCCCAGTTTTTCGGTTCGATTTGTTTGATTTCGCTCATTTTTTTTCTCCTCTGTCAGCAGCCTTCGTTACAATTGGTAAATCATCAAAGTCGTCGTCGCGTGCGCGTAAAGTTTGCCGTTTTCGTCAAACACTTTTCCTTCGGCGGTAGCGATTTGTTTGCCGACGTGAATAATTTTTCCTTCGGTTCGCAAAAATCCGGTCGCTTCAAAAACCGGACGCACGAAATTGATTTTAAATTCCAGACTCGTGCAGCCTTTGCCCGCTTCGAGCGTCGTGTGAACGGCGCACGCCATCGCCGAATCGAGCAGCGTCGCCAGATAACCGCCGTGAATCGTTCCCAGCGGATTGCTGAACGCGAGTTTCGGTTTGCCGCCGAAAACGACGCGCCCGCGCGTTACTTGCAACAAAGCGTAATCGAGCGTTTCGGCGAACGGCGGCATCAAAAGTTCGCCCGCCAGCATTTTTTGAAAAATCTCCAAACCGCTCAAATTCTTCAAAACGTCGTGCGAAATCAATCCGCTTTTTCGATTGTTTTCCAACGCTTTTTGCTCGTGCATAGAATTTGACTAAAATCTATGAAAGATTTTCTCCGTGTTCTCGGTGAACTCTGTGGCTAAAATTTGATTACAATTTTGCCGAAGTGCGAACCGCTTTCCATATATTTCAGCGCGTCTTTGACTTCGCCGAATTCAAAAGTTTTATCAATCACGGGTTTCAAATGCGTGTGCTGGCAAAAAACGCGATTCATATCTTCAAACATCTGCCGCGAGCCGACGAAAATTCCCTGCATTCTGACTGATTTCATCAAAATCGAAGTTGGGTTAAAATCGCCATTATTCGTCAAAATGCCGATGACCGCGATGTGTCCGCCGACTTTTACCGAGTTGACCGATTTTGCCATCGTTCCCGCGCCGCCGACTTCGACTACGTGGTCAACGCCGCGTTTTTCCGTCAACTCCAGAACTTTTTTATCCCAATCTTCGGTCGTTTTGTAATTGATAAAATCGGTCGCGCCCAACTCTTTCGCTTTTTCCAATTTTTCATCGCTCGAAGACGTGATAATAATCCGGCAGCCGAGAACGCTCGCCAATTGCAGCGCGAAAATCGAAACGCCGCCCGTGCCTTGCAGCAAAACCGTGTCGTCGGGTTTCAAACTCCCTGAACAGTAAAGCGCGTGATACGCCGTTACCGCCGCGCACGGCAGCGTCGCCCCTTCTTCGTAGGAAAAATGGTCGGGAATGCAGACCAAGCCGCTTTCGTCGAAAGTTCCGAACTCGCGCAGACAGCCGTCCAAATCGCCGCCGAGCGCGGTTCGCGCTTTTGAATTATCAATCGCGCCGTCAATCCAGCCCTGCATAAAAATCGGCGTAACGCGGTCGCCGACTTTGAATTTTGTAACCTGTTCGCCGATTTCGACGATTTCGCCCGCGCCGTCTGAAAACGGCACGAGCGGCGTTTTCAAACGCGGATTATATAAGCCTTTGACCATCATTAAATCGCGGTAGTTCAAAGACGCGGCGTGAAATTTCACCAGCACTTCCGACTCTTTCGGCGCGGGCGTTTCGCGCTCCGCCAGAGTTAAATTGTCTATCCCGAATTCGTTTATTTCGTATGCTTTCATATTTTCTTTGGACTGGAGCGCAAGCGTCCTCGCTTGCAATGAGCGCAAAGCGCGAACAATCTTTGCCACAAAGGTTGCTAAATTAAACGCAACTATGCTGCTTTCAGCGACGTTGGCAGGCGAGGACGCTTCTCGCTCCAATCATTTAATTTACTTCTTGCGCGGACTTTTCAAATTCAATTTAATAACGACGTCATCACGAATCAAATCGTCGGTTTTGCCCGCATAGATAATCCCGAAATCCTTGCGGTTAATGGAAAATTCGCTTTCGACGGCTACTTGCGCGTCGTCAACCGTAATTTTCGCCGGAAAGACGATTGATTTTTTCTGCCCGTGCAAATCAAAATCGCCCGTTACCGTATAATTTCCCGCGCCTTTTGCCGCGTCCGGGACGATTTTGGTCGAAACGAAAGTCGCTTTCGGATATTTTTCGACATCAAAAAAGTCCGCCGATTTCAAATGTCCGGTCAATTTTTCGTCGTCGCTGTAAATCGAGTTAGCGTCAATATCAAACGAAACTTTGCTCTCTTCGGGCTTGGCATTGACCAAATCAATCGTGCCGGTGAACATCTTAAAACCGCCGTCGTGTTTGCCCGTAACCTTCGAGCCGACGAATTCGACCTTCGAGTTTTCCGGTGTCAGCGGCAAAGCCGTGCCTTTCGTTTCCATTGTCGTTGCCGTCGTATTCGACATTGTGCCGCCGGTCGAATTGGTCGCCGTGTTCGTCGCGGGCGCGGTCGTCTGCGCCTTCGGTTTGTTCGCCGCCGGGTCTTCGCAAGCCGCCATAAATACTGCCAAAGACAAAACTCCGATTCCTAATTTATTCATATTTTCCTCTTTAATTTTGTCTGTTATTCTCAAAACCCGCTTGTTCTTTTCTAATTTTTCGCCGCCGTCTGTTTCTTTGAATTTGACCATTCGGACAGCAAATTTTCAAATTCGTTTTGCAAAGATTTTTCCTTGTCCTGCAGATACCACCGCTGCAAATTTTCCATCATCAGCGGTTTTTCCATTCCGCCGCTCCGCAATTCGTG
>JAJAYR010000087.1 GCA_026786155.1 Pyrinomonadaceae bacterium | reverse complement strand
GATGCTTGGTTTGCCGCAATTATTGAGCGGCGCGATTTACGACTCGTCGGGTTCGACTCCGCAAATCGCCAAAGAATTTCTGCTGCCCGAATTTTACAATCGTCTGTCAATCGCTTCGATTCTGGTTTTTCTGCTCGTTCCCGTTTGCTGGTATGTTTTGTATAAAACGCCGTTCGGTTTGCGGCTTCGCGCGGTCGGCGAAAATCCGGCGGCGGCGGACGCGGCGGGCGTGAGCGTTTTGAAATTACGCTACACAGCCGTCATTTTATCGGGCGTTTTGGCGGCGGCGGGCGGCGCGTATCTCTCAATCGGGCAATCTTCGCTGTTCACGCGCGGAATGACGGCGGGACGCGGATTCATCGCGCTCGCCGCCTTGATTTTGGCGAAATGGCGACCCGTCCAAGTGCTTATCGCCTGTCTGTTTTTCGGCTTTACGGAAGCCTTGACGATTCCGCTCGCCAACATCAAAACGGCTTCGGGCGACCCGATTCCCGTCCAATTCGTCCAGATTATTCCTTATGTTTTGACGATTATCGTGCTGGCGGGCTTTATCGGTTTATCGCGTGCGCCGAAGGCTCTCGGCATTCCGTATCGTAAGGAAACATAATCAGATGCAGCGACGCGCACGAATTAAGCAGGTGAGAGAAAGTTTTGCGACATTTTGCACCGCGTTCAGAGTCCACGCAGAGAGCGTGGACTCTGAACACTTTTAGTCAACTTTATTTTTGTTGCAGTGCTGACTTCGTTTTATTCGTGTAATTCGCCGCTCAAATTACCTGTGATTTTTCTTTATCGGTGTAACCTGATCAAATGTGCGGCGGAAATCTTCACCGCCGATGGAAACGGTTTTGCACATCTCAAAAAGGCGTGAACGCAGCCGAACGCCGATGCGGTCTTCGAGCGTTTCGTCGCGTTCGCTGCGGCGTTCGTCCAAATAATTGGTCGTAAAAATCGTGAGTTTTTTGTCGTTGTAGCGCGTATTGATAATATGCGCCATCGTGTCGCGCACCCATTCGGTCGGTTTCGACGCGCCGACTTCATCGAGAACCAGCACTTCGGCATCGAAAATCGGCTGCAAAACTTTCAACTCGGAAGTTTGCGAGACTGTGTTATAAGAATCCTGAATTCCCTTCAAAAGTGCGCCGAATTCGTAGAATAAACAGGTAAATCCGCGCTCGGTCAACCCTTTCAAAATCGAAACCGCGAGATGAGTTTTGCCGACTCCGACCGTTCCCATCAATAGCAATCCGCGTTCGACCGCCGGATAATCCATCGCTAATTTCGATGAATAACGAAAAGCGCGGTCTTGCGACGGGTTCAAAACGCGGTAGCTGTGAAAATGGCAATTCTCGTAGCGTTTCGGAATTTTCGTCTTTTCGATTAGATTGGAATGCGATTTCTGCTTGCGGCAGCCGCACGGACGCGCACCTTTGCCCTTGACGATTTCCATTCCCGAACCGTAGCACAGCGGACAAACTTCCGGCTCATCGCTCGCGTCCGGCGCGTCGTAAAATTCGCGCTCCGGCAAATCAGGCACGGCGAACAGCGGATAAATTGTCGCTTTTTCTTGTGGCATCGGGCGAACGGAAAAACTTTATTTGCTTAAATCTGATTTTGGAAGAGTCCTCGAAACTGCGGAGTCTGTTTTGGATTATAGCACCGAAAAAAATGATTTCAAGTTTTTTTATATTATCTAAAATACAATAAACATCGGGCTTTGACGAACTCGCAAAAACCGAAAAAAGTGAAGTTGATGAAAAGACACGACTTAGGATTTAACAAAAAATTCACATCCGGCGAGATTTTTTCGATTTGACGAATTTTTACGAATTTCGGCTTGTGCTATATTAAAATCTGTTCACGAAAGAGTTTTGTAAATTATGAGTTTTATACGCAGTATAATGATTCGGTTCGGGCTGATAGATTTGAAAGCCGAACGCAGTCCGATCTCGGTTTTCGTTCTCGACGACGACGAGCGCCGACATCGCTGGTTCTCGAAAAGATTCGACGGCGACGAACTCGACATCGCCGCGACGGTCGAAGAAGCCAAAGAATTCTTGAGCCAATACGCCTACGACGCGGTTTTTCTCGACCACGATTTGCTGCCCGAACATTACGAATCGAACGACCACGACGATTTTGACCGCACGGGCTACGCCATCGCCGAATGGCTTTACGACAACAAAGAATTACAGCGTTCCGCCTCGTTCGTCGTTCACACCCGCAACGCTGACGCCGCGCTGAAAATGGTCGAAAAACTGCGTGATTCGGGCAGACAAGTCGAGTATATCGCTTTTCCGATGCTCGATATGAAAATCAAAAATTATTGGAAAAGGTAAGAGCGAAAATGAGCGGATATTACTCGAATAAAGCATTTAAGTTAGGGATACTATGTGGAATCTTAACTTACACCGGCATTTACGCTTACAATTCTCCACCCGGACGCAACCGGCTTTGTTTTGATTGTTATGAAATCTCAGGTTTTCCTTTTATTTCTTACGAATCGGGAACCATTTTGCATTTAGACCGTGCTTTGCGGCTCGGTCAAATTGGTAATATTTTGGTTGCCGCGCTTTTTATTTTTACGGTCGGATTGATTTCAAATTTCGTTTGGTCAAAAATCTCTTCGCGCCGCCCGAACTTAAATTGATTTCATAGTCACTTAATTGAGTAATTTTCCCGAAAGCCAGAATTGTCCGCTGACGATGCCGCCGATTCCCGGTTGAATCGTAACCAGCTTCGCGTCGGCGACGACATCAACTTCGCCGCCCAGAGTTTCGACTAAAAACCAGTAGAATTTTTCACCAGAAAGTTCGTTTGTTTTTACCTCAAACTTCTTAATTTCGCCCGCGAATTTTCCGACCGGACGCACGACGCTCAAATCAATTTCTTCCGATGTCGCGCCCAACGCGAAAAGTCCGACCGGAATAAAAGATTTTGAAGCATATTTCAATTCGTCGTCTTGATTGTCATCGTATTCTTTTTCGTCAACGAAAATCTCGAAGTCGTTCGACGCAAAAGCCGTCAATTGAATTTCGCAAATCTGCGGAAAACTCGTAATTTCATTCAAACGAAAATCGGGAACGTCGAAAACAAACGGATATTCGCCCGAAATTTCGACATCTTCGCCGCACGGATTCGCCCAGGCGTGAAAACCGCCGTCAAGTTGCGACGAATCACGCTCAATCGCCGCCGTCAAACCGACCGTTCGGCGACTCATTCCCGCAAAATGCGGATTAAAGCCGATTAGTGCCTGTTCGTTATCGCCTTGCAGATAAATTTCCGCGCCCGAAACGTCGGCGAACCGTAGATAAAATCCCTGCGGACATTTGATTGATTCGACAAATTTAATCGTCTCGGTTATCAAAACATTGACATCCTGTTCGCTTTGGACGGGAAAACCGATGTCGGATAAATTGCTCATAAATTCTCTAAATTTACAGGGATAACAGGATAGACAGGGATAAATAAAAATCTTTTTCTTATCCCTGTCTATCCTGTTATCCCTGTAAATACTTTTTAACTTGCCGAAATCGCTTCCGATTTTTCCTGATTCGAGCGTTGCGCGTAAAGCGGAAATTGCGCCGTCAACTCCGCGACACCACTTTTCACCTGCGTTTTGACCGTTTCCGATTCGGGTTCACGAATAATTGAAGCAATCAGTTTCCCGATTTGCTTCATTTCCGTTTCCTTCATTCCGCGCGTCGTCAAAGCGGGCGTTCCAAGACGAATGCCCGAAGCGACGAACGGCGAATTCTGGTCAAACGGAATCGTATTTTTGTTCGCCGTAATGTGAACTTCGTCGAGTGCTTTTTCCGCGACTTTTCCGGTGATTCCCTTGCCGCCGTCGAAAACGTCAATCAGCATCAAATGATTGTCCGTGCCGCCGGAAACGATTCGCAAACCTTCCGCCTGCAATGTTTCGGCTAAAACTTTAGCATTTGCCAAAACCTGTTGCTGATACACTTTGAAATCCGTCCGCAATGCTTCGCCAAACGCAACCGCTTTTGCCGCGATAATATGAATTAACGGTCCGCCTTGAATGCCCGGAAATACTGCTTTATCTATCGCTTTGGCAAATTCTTCGCGGCACAAAATCAAACCGCCGCGCGGACCGCGCAAAGTTTTATGGGTCGTCGTCGTTACGAATTCGCAGTGCGGCACGGGCGACGGATGCAGTCCGGCGGCGACGAGTCCGGCGATATGCGCGATGTCCGCCATCACAATCGCGCCGATTGATTTGGCGATTTCACCGATTTTTTGGAAATCAATAATTCGCGGATAAGCCGACGCGCCGCAAATCAACATTTTCGGGCGTTTTTCTTCCGCGATTCGTTGCAGTTCGTCGTAATCAATCCGTTCGGTTTCACGATTTACGCCATAATCGGAAACTTCGTAATTGATGCCCGAAAAATTCATCGGATGCCCGTGCGTCAAATGTCCGCCGTGCGACAAATTCATTCCGAGAATCTTATCGCCGTGCTGTAACGATGCCAGAAACACCGCCATATTCGCCTGCGCTCCCGAATGCGGCTGAACATTGGCGTGTTCCGCCCCGAAAATTTCCTTCGCGCGGTCAATCGCCAACTGCTCGACGACATCCGAAAACTCACAGCCGCCGTAATATCTTTTCTTCGGATACCCTTCGGCATATTTGTTCGTAAAAACCGAACCCATCGCCTGCAACACCGCTTCCGACACGAAATTTTCCGACGCGATCAATTCGAGTCCGCCCGATTGCCGCCGCGTTTCATCGTTTATCGCTTCCGAAATAATCGGATCAACTTCCGCTAAATTTGTATTAAAAAGATTGTTCATTCCAATTCCTCAAAAATCTGCTCTATTTCCTTTTTCAAAGTTTTCAAATTATTTTCCGTTACACTCCAGACAATTTCGTCCGAAATTGCATCGTAGCCGTGCGCCAAAATGTTCCTGAAATCAATAATTCTCCGCCCGTCGCTGATTTGCGAAAATTGCGCGGGAAAGTCAATTTCCATTCGCCGCAAGGCTTCGCCGATAATTTCATAGTCGCGCTCGACGGCTAATTTCAACATTCGATTGGTTTGATAATCCGTCAAAGTTTTGCCTTTGGTAAATTCTTCAATTTCCTTGACGGCTTGTAAAATGTCAAAGCCGGTTTTTCTTAAATCACGCGGCATAAATTACCTGTTTGGTTTCATTTACGTCTTGTTTAAAATACGGATTACGAATCGCTTTTTCAACGACCAAATCAACTTTTCGCCCGAATAATTTTTCGAGTTCGTCCTTAAAATCAAAATAACGCTCAAAATAATTTCCGTCGTCTTCCGTGAAATTAATCAAACAATCAACGTCGCTGTCCGCGCCAAAATCATCGCGCAACGCCGAGCCGAAAATCTCAAAACGAGCGATGCCGTATTTTCGGCACAACCGACCGATTCTTTCTCCGTGTCGTTTGAAGTCAAACATAAATTTCTACCGCTAATTCGCGGCGGTCAACTCCGATGTGCGTTTCATTCCATTCCCACATCAGTTCAAAATGAAACCAGACGGCTTCGTCATATTCGAGATAAACGATTTTTTCAGTCGCCAATTTCTTTTAGTCTCCGGTGAAGTTCGCGGTCTTCTTCAAGAATCCGGTGGCGGCTGTCCTGCAATTTCCGCGAAGGCGGCGCGATAAATTTCGTCTGGATTCCGCCGTTTTTAATCGTCATACTAAGCACCCAAGCAAAAGTAATGAAGCATTTTGCTTTCGTTCAGAGTCCACGCTTGAGCGTGTCTTCCGCCAGCGAAGCGCGGCGGAGCAGACAAACAAAAGT
>JAJAYR010000086.1 GCA_026786155.1 Pyrinomonadaceae bacterium | reverse complement strand
CCTTGATATTCTGCGAAGTCGCCGCGATGATTCTCGTATCAACTGCGCGTTCGGCATTGCTTCCGACGCGGCGAATGCGTTTTTCTTCGACCGCTTTGAGAAGTTTGGCTTGGAGCGCGAGCGGAATTTCGCCGATTTCGTCCAAAAAAAGCGTGCCGCCGTTGGCAATTTCAAAAAGTCCGGTTTTCGGAGCAGTTGCACCAGTAAACGCGCCTTTTTCGTAGCCGAAAAGTTCCGCTTCGAGCAAGCCTTCGGTCAAACTCGCGCAGTTCAGATTGACGAACTCCTTTTTCGCCCGTGCGCTTTGCTCGTGAAGTTTTCGGGCAATCGTCGTTTTTCCCGTGCCGCGCTGTCCGGTAATCAAAACATAATACGGAACGCGGGCGTAGAGCGTTATTTTTTCTTCCAATTCTGCAACTAATTGTGCGCCTGTATCTTCGGTTTTTTGACAGTTCAAGTTATTCATCTTCTTTTTTTAGGTTGTAATTTAAGGTTTGCGCTGATTACATTTCAAATCGCGTGCCGAACTTGTCGGAAAGCCTTTGAAAAACGCTAAATTGAAGACGGTATTAAACTTATGAGGATTTGGGTTGAAAGTTTTATGTTTATGAAACCCTAAAACTGTTCACAGCGGCGACACCTGACTGTTCACGGCGTGGACAGTTTTAATTTTTGTTTCCTTGTTTATTTCGCTTTCAATCAAAAAATAATTTTCGACGATTTCGAGAGTCGCCCGATGCCAGCACGGGTAGCCTTCCCAAAAAGCGCGGCATAAACAATCGCCCGGTTCTTTTAATCGGCATTCTTTCGCGGAAGTCCGGTAAAATTTGGGCAAGCCCGTTTCGGTCACGGTATCGCTCAAAATCAGCATTTCGCCGTTCTCATAATTGATATACGGATTTTCGATGAGTCGCTCAAACGCTTTTTTGAGCGCGTTGTAGCGGCGTTTTCTCATCTTTGCCCGCGCATCTTGGCGAACCGGTTTGCGGGTTTCATTGTAGGCTCTTTCAAGCAGAAAAGGATTTAGCAACATAAATTTTGGTTGATTTAATTTTTGACAAGTATTCGTTCGACTTCCCCGTTGGGCGGCTCAATCAGCCAATCGGGTAACAAAACCAGCTCGTGATTGTGGATTAAACTAGGTATATTTTGCGCGTTAATGCCGCTTCCTTCGCTTTTTAGCAGCTGAAGCGGCTGATAGAGCATTAAAACTTTTTCGAGCGCGTCGAGAGCGAGATTTTCATTTTCGGGCAAAAAGAATCGGTTGCGGCTGTTTTGAATGATGTTGATGAGCGCGGTTTCCCGAAATTCGTGGATTTGTTCATACGAACTCGGACAAATTTCAATGACACGATTGCCTTGAAATCTCGTTGGGCGAATTCTCACATCAGAGGCGAGTTCGACGATTTCATTTTCCTCGCGGACCGCGCGAATAATTTCATCGGCTGTGCCGGCGGCGCATCGCCAGATTCCAAAGGTGCGCCGAATTTCCGCCATTGTATTGCCCGCGATATTTACGCCGACGAGCCGCACGCCGTCGTCGGTCGTCGTGCGGACGATATTTAAGCCGGTTTGCTGCAACTTTTTCAGATTTTTCCAAATCGGTAAAAGCGCGCCGCTCAAAAGATGAATCGTTTTTTGTTCGGTCGGTGGAATTTTTTCTTGTTCGGCTTGCCACCAATCGCGGGCGCGACTTTTGGGAACAATTTTGTATCTTGAAGTGAGTTCGCTTTCCCGAATGTAAATCAGGTTGTAGCCTGCCGGACGGCTGACGGAAACCATTTGATAACGCTCACCCGTTTCCGGGTCGGTGTGCGCCAGCGTTGGACGCACGGCGACGAATTCGCCGGTGGTCCGATTTTCGTAGAAATAAACGCCGTCGAACTGCGATATTTCTTCAAACCGCGCCGGGCGCGTCGGAACGGTGATTTCCAGTTTGTAATAAATTGTGTTCGCGCCGGTTAATGCGTCCGTGAACAAAACTTGCGGCGGCTCTAGTCTTCGCACCCGACTTGCCTTAAGGTCTTCGAGTCCGTCGTCAATTTTGCCTTTTGATCTAAGATGCTCGATGGTTTCAAGAAAAGTTTGATAAAAATAATCAAACAGCGCGTTTTGCCGCTCAACTTCGAGCGATAACAGACGATTGAGAAAACGCGGAATGTTGGTTCGTTCCGACGGCGTTATCTCATCCCGTTCGCTGCCGTCTTTGAGCAGTCCCATATCAATCAACGTCTGCCTGGGATTGTCTAACCCGATAATATCTTCGCCGTTCAAAATTCTCGTGAAAACGACGTTCAAAGCCGCTCTTCCTTCACGCGATTCGAGATTGTATTTATCTAAGTTCCCCGCTTTTTCAGCCCGCCGGTCGCCTTGGTGAGCGCGCCCATATTTCCCAAGCGACGGGCGATGGTTGACGAAAATCTTTTTTCGCCGCCGAGTTCGGTAAAAACAAGGGCGTAAATTGGCGGTGCGAATTGGTCGGTGCGATGTGTCCTGCCGAAATCCTGCACCTGCTTGTCGGCTGACCATTTAAGTTCGGCGGCAATGTGATAACGTCTTTGCTGATTACGGGCTTTGCGGCTGGCGTGAAGCGAATCACCCGTTGAAGCAACTTCCGACATAATAGCAATCCGCTTGTCCTTGTTTTGGAAACAGTTTTTTTCGTGCAGATTGATGAGGCGATTTGGCACGCCCGGAATCTGGCGGGCGCGGTATTCGAGCCGTCCCGAAAGCGTTTTGATAAGGCGTTTTTTGCGTCCGGTCATCTCGGCGACGTTTTCCGTGCCGAAATAATTGACGAACTGATCGAGCGGATGTTCGGGAATTTCCAGAACAGAAAGCCGGTCGAGCAATTCCCTTTTTAGTTCCAGAGCGACACGACTTTCAATCTGCTGTCCGCTTTCGTCCAGCACCGGAACATAAACGGTCGAGCCGCTATGATTATCAGTTTCTTCTTGAAAAACTTTGGTCGGAAAACAGTTTTCGACGAGCCGCGAAAGCGTTTCGCGCGGGCTGAAATCCAAATCGTCAATCGCTTCGTCCTCGTCAATCGCCCGGCTGATTTGTTTTTTCGTCTGCGCTTCGCCCGTGCCGGTAATCGAAACGACAATAGATTGCTGTTGTGCGAGGGCATTTTCGATTTCTCGAATAATCGTCGGAACTTTGAAAGCCGTAATCAGATTGCGGAAACACCGCTGATGCTCCGCCCAGAATTGTCCGACGACATAACGGCGCGAGATTTTACTTGAGTTGGTGATGTCGAGAGCGCGGTTGAAATTTTTCAAAACTTCCTGCCACGCCCGCGCCATATTGTTATACATTTCGCGCTGCTTGGGCGTTAAAGGATGGATGACTTCACGGTATTCGACCGCCAAACCCGAATCGGGATCAACTCCGTAACTCAAATTGCCGCAAAAATATCTGCCCATCGCTTTGAGGTCGCGGCAGACCATTTCCATCGCGCCGACACCGCCCGCTTCAATTTCTTCGGCAAATTGGGCAAAGCCGAGCGGAAAGCTCGTCCCTTCGCCCCACAATCCCAAACGGATTTGATACGCGAGATGCCGGACTTCGCTCGCGGCGGTCGCAGACGAATAAACGACGCGCACTTCAGGGTATTTACCTGGGTCTTGGATTTCTAAAACCGCTGCGCCGGTCTGCGTGGCTTTGCCGTTTTCATCGGCGAAAGCGTGTTTAGCACGATGACCTTCGTCGAAGATTTCCAAGCCTTCGCTTCCCAGCCACCGCATTATCTGG
>JAJAYR010000085.1 GCA_026786155.1 Pyrinomonadaceae bacterium | reverse complement strand
TTGGGCGAGCAGTTGTCCGAGCGGCGATGAACCGTCGCGCGCGCCTTTGGAAATCGCCGCCGATTCGAGCAATAGCCCATTGATTTTCTGCGTCGTCGCAATCAGCTTGAAAGTTTCGATGCCGAACGGCGCGGCTGTCCTATCGGGCGGCGTAATGCTGAAAATGTAGCATTGATTTTTCCCGAAGGTGTTAATTGTTTTTCCGTCCGCGATCTGCTCGTCAATGTTTCGCCGGCGGTCGGGGAAAAGCCACGCCACCGAGCCGTCAGGCGCGATGTCATATAAATACAGATACAAATCCTGTCCGGTGTCGTTTGTAACTTTGAAGTAAAACTGCTGACCGGGTTTCAAGATTTCCGTCACGCCGCTTTTGACTCGCTTATCAGCGGTGAGTTCGGCGACCGGACACACTGCCGTTCCGGGATTGATTTTACCGGCAACGACCGGCACGAGTTCGAGTTTTAATTTGTCGTTGATGCCGCCCGCGCCGTTGCCGAAGTTGCGGATATTCTCGACCCGGACGTGATTCTCCAGTGCCTCGTTAATTTTCTCCGCGGCTTTTTCGTCCGTCGTCCGCAAGTAGAAATTATAAAGCGGCATATTTTTTTTGTCGGCGAGAACATAAACTTCGTCATCGTCTTTCGGCGCGGTTAAGGCTTTAGTTTTCCCCTGATCGTTGCCGAATTTAAAATCTTTGTATGTCATCCGCAAAATTGCCGCGTCCCATGTTCGGTCTTTATCGGCGATTGCGCCCGGGTTATTGATTTCTTTGGTCGTCACGAATTTTTCGTCTTTAGCAAATTCGGTAACGCGCTTCATCACGTCGGCGGAGTTGCCGGTCTTTGCTGGAGAATTGTCGAGCGCGATCAGGCGTTTCGCGCTTCCGAAATACGGCGTGACCAGCATGATTTGGGCGTCGGCGGGAACTTCCTTTAAGTTCGGGTTTTTGAAAGAAATTTGCACTGTCGAAGTAAAATCGTCGGCGATTTCAATCGTGCCGCTGCCGATGCGCTCGTCGTCGCCCTGAAGTTTCATCGCGTCTTTGCTGTAGACGGCAACGATTCCGCCTTCAAACGCGCCCACGATTTTTCCGGCTTGGAGTTTGATTTTCTTGTCCGCCAGATTTTCAAACGGTATGGATTTGGGGCGCGCTCCACTGTCGGCGGCGATGTTAAAAACCGGGCGGTCAATGTCGCCTTCAATCTGCGGTATCTGCTGGGGATTTTCCGTCTGCACGGCTTTTCGCACTGTTTGCATCACTTGATTATAAGTTGCCGAAGGATTGCGGCGCAGCGTTTGTATTAAATAAAAGGTCAGCAACCCGTTTTGCTGTGATTTTTTGGTCGCCGGGTCGGTCAGGTAAGCCTCCTGCGAAAGCTGGTTCGGCAGGCAGCCGGAAATTGTGACATAGCCGATCTTCTCTTCTTCGGCAAGGTCGTTGATGCCGTCAGTCAAGTTCTCATTGCTGCCGACGTTGCGCCCTTTCGCCTGCATTGACTTGATTTGCTCAGCGAGTTTGACGGACATTTTGTAATTTTTAAATTCCGTTCGGCGCGTCAAATTTCCGCTTCGGTTCACCGTTCCCGAATGACAACTGTCGAAAATAAAAACGATGTTCGTCGTCCACTCGCTCAATTGATTAAACAGCGTGTCGAATTCGTCGTCGATGATGGCATTCTCGCCGTCGGATTTTGAATCGTAAGGCACAATGGTTTCGTCCAAACCGTCGGCTTCCTCGTTCGCCAGATTGCCGTCCTTGTCCACGTCCGGCAAAGTCGCGCCGTGTCCGCTGTAATAAAAAACGACGGTCGCGCCCTGGTCTTTTTTGTTCAGGTTAAGATTATTTGCCGCGTAAAAGTTTTTGGCTTTCACCAGAAGTTGCGCGTTGAATTCCGCTAAAATCGCTTTGCGCGTCGCCTGTGCGCTCAGCAGAGTTTTCGTGTTTTTATTTGCCGCGTCGTCCTTAAAACCGTATTCCTTCATCAGCAGTTCGCGCATCAGCCGCACGTCGTTTTCACAGCCGCCGAGGTCGTTAATCTCTTCGTCCTGATAATCGTTTATGCCGACGAGCAGCGCGAAACGTCCTCCGGTTAAATCGGCTTTCGCATCGGGTTTATTCGGTTTTGTCTGTGCCGACGCGGGCAGCGGCAGCGGAAAAATCACGCTGAAAAGAAGCGTGAATATCATAGTAACGGTCAGTTTGATTTTCATAAATTCTCCTTTCTTATTTTGGTAGTATTGATTGACGGTTAACCCGCATCGGCGGTTTTCAAAGTTCTGATTTCGGGCTGCACGCGCACGTAAATTTCGTTTCGGCGACCGCCCATTCGATTGTCTTAACGCCCCACGAGTTCGGGCTGTTCTCCGCCAGCGTCGTTCCGTTTCGGCTTACCGCTCCCGACTGGTTTAAGAGGCGCGTAAGCGGCGAACCGCCGCCTTTTCGCTGTCCCGTATTATTTGTTTCGAGCCAATTAATTCCTTCCAAATCTTCCGGTCTGGTCGTGATAATAATCTTCAACATTTCCGCGCCCGCCGGCTGCGAAGCAAAGAAACCGACGGTTAATGTTTTCGTTTTAGTCAATTCGGTTTTCAAAACATCTGCCTTTTTAACGCCGGCTGGTGTAACTAAATTTATTTTTCCGTCGCCGCTGACGAGCAGAGCGGCGACATACAACGGGCTACTCTGGTTAGGATTTGAAACATTTTCAATTTCAATTTGAAAACCCGCGTTTTGCGGAATCACATTGTTTTCGACAACGGCTGATTTGCCGTCGGCGCATTCGCAGCGGTCACCTATCGGCGTTTTATTTCTCACATCTACCGGGAATTTTCCAGCACTCGGACAAGACGGAGCGGCTGAAATGGGAACGCTTTTGAGCGTCAATTTGATTCGATTGTTCAGCGAAGAATTTTTATTCTCAAGATTCATCAAGTTGCGCTGGCGCGTATAAACGCCGATGCTCTCGATAATTTTTTCGGCGGCAATCGCAGCATTTTCGGCGAGAAAATAGCGTCCGAATAGCGGTGCGGGGTTCGCGTCATCTCTCGCCGCTCCGCTTTGCAGATAATAAACCGTCGTGTCCGCAGGCGGGAATAGCTTGTCTTTGTCAAAACAACTGTCGGGCAAGTTCAACCGGCTCGTTTCGGGAAAAACTTCCCCGAAACGTCCGCCGCGTAAACGCAGAATCGCGCCCGGCTCTTTGTCTTTCGACAACTTCCGCACAGCGACGGAATCCGACAATTCGACGAGTTGGTTGGTTTTCAATTCATTGCCGGGCGCGGCTAAAATTCGTCGAATCTCCGTGCGAACATCGGTTGCCGTCGCCGCTTTCGCCGGAAGCGAAGCGTCGTCAAGCAGCAGAGAAATTGGGTTGCCGCCAAAAGTCGGCGCGGTTAAAACCAGGCGCGAATCTTTTTTTACCAGCTTAACTTTCGGATTTGTTTTCTCGTCGGGCAAATCGGCGATTGCCTCGCGGTCGCCGACTTCCGACACATTGGCGTATGTCAGAAAATACTCGTCGTCGACAAACTTGGTCGCGCATCGGTCGTAAATCGCCACCTGCGTTCCAATCTGGACGCCGTGGATTTTTCCCGCGCCGAATTTAATTTTTCCCGATTCGACATCCGACAAAATCGGCACGGACGGGTCGCTGCGATTCGACGATGCGCCCAATACGACACGCATCTCGTCGCCGTCGGCAAACGGATGCTGTTCGTTATTTTCGCTTCGCACGCCGGAGCGCACCTCGCGCATCAATTCCTGATAATTCGTCGCGCGCGAAGCGCGGCGCAAGGCGGCGGCGAGATGGAACGTCATCAATCCGGCGGTTCCGTCCAATTTCGGAACCGCCACTTGATGCGGCAGAGCGGCGGCGAGCGTAACTATTTTTTCCCGCGTGGCTTGTTCGGCTTCTGTCGGCGAGAACTTTCGCGTATAAGGTTCTCTGGCTGAGTTCAGCGGATTCGGTTTGGTTTCCCGCGCCGAATTTCCGCGCGAGGCGGTTCCCGAATGACAGCTATCGAAAATGTATAGAATGTTTTTACTGTAT
>JAJAYR010000084.1 GCA_026786155.1 Pyrinomonadaceae bacterium | reverse complement strand
ATCGGCGGGCAAAGCCCGGAGAATGCTTTTTACGGTATTTATTTTTCAAAAGGCACTATGCGGAACTTTAAACGCCCGAATAATCAATAACTAATAGAAGAATTTTAATCAATTTTTAGAAAAATTTTAATCGAGAGACAGAGAAATGTTTAAGAAAAATATCATTGGTTTCATATTTACGGTGCTGTGTTTGAGCCTGTCGTCGTCCGCGATTTTCGCGCAGCAAACCGATAACGGCGGTTTGACCGGAACGGTTTCCGACCCGAACGGGGCGGTCGTGCCAAACGCGACTATTATCATTACTAATACGGGAACGAACGCGAAACGCACATTGACGACGGACGAGGAAGGTCGCTGGACGATTTCGGTGCTTCCATTGGGCAACTATGAAGTATCGGCGGAAGCCGCCGGATTTCAGCCGGTCAAACAGGCGACGGCGGTCGTCGCCAGCACGACCACGCCGATTGATTTGGTGCTGGGCGTAACCGGCGGCGAGACGGTGGTTGACGTAACCGGCGCGGAAAGAGACGCATTGGTGAACACGACCGATTCGTCAACCGTTTCGAGCGCGGTTTCCGGCAGGGCTTTGGAAGGGCAACCGCTCGTCAACCGCACGCCTTTCGGACGCTTGCAGCTTGATACTTCTTCGTCCGGCGACATCGCCGACCCGTCATCGAACAGCAACGGCAACCCGGAAATTTCCGTTAACGGAACGCGCACGACCAGTCAGGGCGTGCAGTTTAACGGCGTTGACGTAACTAATTTTTCCGGCACCGGAAGTTTGACTGAAAACATTTCGCCCGCGCCGGAAACGGTTCAGGAAGTCAGCTTTTTATCGAATTTATATGACGCTTCCTTAGGCAGAAACGGCGGCGGCAGCATTCAGGTCGTTACCAAAAGCGGCATGAACGCCTTCACCGGCTCGGCTTATATCTACACGCAGAACGAAAAATTTAACGCCAACGATTTTTTCTTTAACCGCGACGGCATTGACCGGCAGGCGGCGCGAAGATTGGAAGGCGGTTTCGCCGTCGGCGGTCCGATTATCAAAGACAAATTCTGGTTTTTCGGCGGCTATCAGAAAACCGACGCGCTGACGGCGTATGTTCCGACGGCGCAGAGTTTCGTCATTCTGCCCGAAGCACTTTTATTTATCACCGACCGGACAAACCCGGAAAATGTCCGGCTGGCTTTCGTGCGTTCACAGCGACAGGGCGGCGCGGCGAGTTCGTTCGGCAGCGGCAATCAATGTATCCGGGTGCTGACACCGACCTCTTCCGTTGGCACGATTGCTTCGACCTGTATTGACCCGTCGAGTCCGGGCTTCAGATTATTAAGCACGAGAAATCCGGCGACCGGCGATTTTTTTATTCCCACGCTTGCCAATGGACGTTTCGAGCGTTTGTATTACAACACGAACAACGTCCGGGTTTTGGAAAACGGCATCACGCGAATCACGGATTTCACGCGGTTCGGACTGCCTAACGGACTGCCGATAATTGACCGCGTTTCTCAAAACAGAGTTTCGTCGGGCGTGCCGCTCGTGCGTTTCCGCAACGTCTTTCCCGCCGAATTTAAACAAGACCAATTTACAACGAGATTGGATTACAATTTGCTGAAAGGCGACAACGAAGGCAAGAATATCAACACCATCAACGGAACTTTTTTCTTCGCCGACTTCCCGGCGACCGACCCGTTTCCGACCGACTCGCTCGTGTCGCCGACACCGCTTATCAGAGACGACCGCAACCGCACCTTAGCGATTACCGATACGCATTATTTTAATCCGGTGCTGACCAACGAAGCGCGATTCGGTTATTTCAGACTTAATAATTCGCGCAGTCTCGACGAACGATTTTTAGCACCGGAATTGACTAACAACGGACTCGGCATTTTCAATCCGGCGGGATTTTTCGAGCCGGGCGCACCGTCGCAGCGAGCGGCGCGGTTTGCCGGAACGGAAAACTTGAGCGACTTTTCGCTGAACGCGCCAACCGACATTTACAACCAGCGCCAACAGACGACGCTCACTTTCGCCGACAACGTAACCTTCATCACGGGAAAACAGACATTTCGCTTTGGAGTCGAATATAAACGCAACGCATTCGATACGAATCTGCCCGAAGAACAGGGCATCGAGTTTGAAGGATTGAGCAATTTCGCCCAACTGCTGACCGGATTTGTGCCGGAAGCGGACGTAGCGTTCGGCATCACCGACAAAAAGTTTCGCTTTAACGATTTGAGCTTTTACGTTTCCGACGACTGGCGGTTGAGCGAGCGTTTGACGTTAAATCTCGGCTTACGCTGGGATTGGTTCGGATTGCCGACCGAAACAAACGGGCGATTCGCCAATTTCGACATCTCGCGCGTAACCGACCCGAACGACATTCGTCCCGGATTTATTCTGCCGGGCAACAGTCGGCAAACCGGCTTTAACGCGATTGACGCGAGCCTGCCGACCATCGCCGATGCCGGTAACGACCACACTTTAAACGGACAGGATTTAAATAATTTCGCGCCGCGCGTCGGCTTCGCTTTCAAACCGTTCAAAAACGGCAGCACGGTTATTCGCGGCGGCTACGGCATTTTTTACGACCGACCTTCCGCCGCGTTTATCAACACGATTTACAGCAACTACCCGTTTTTCAGAGAAATCGAAGTCAAAATTGAAAACTCGCCGACGACCGTGCAAGGAACGACCGCGTTTCGTCTGCAAAACCCGAATCTGCCGTTCAGCAATTATTTTCCGTTTCGCATCGCGTCCCGCAATATAGACACTTTCAGCCCGTATGTCGTGATTGACAGTTCGCCGGGCGGCTCGGACAGCACCGCCGGAGCCGAGCCGATTGAGTTCCGGGCGATTGACCGGGATTTGAAAACGCCGCTTATCCAACAATGGAATCTCGGCATTCAGCAGGATTTTTTGAAAAATTGGGTGATTGAAGCCCGCTACGTCGGAACACGCGGGCAGCAATTATTAGTCGCCGTCGGCTTTAATCAGCCGTATGATTTGAACGACCCGAACACGCCCGATTATATTTACGACCGCATCAACAGCGTTTCGATCAATCCGCTGCCGCCGCGCACCGCCGGTGTCAGCGCACGTCAGCGCGGAGCCAGCACGTCGGCGAACGACCCGCGAGCGTTCGGCGCGTGTAATCCGGCTTTTCTTAACACTCCGGGTTACGCGCCGTGTCCCGGCGGCGGCATTGATTTGAATCTGAACAGTGCCGATTTTGTTCAGTCGCGGTCAATTATTTCGGCGGACGTGCGCGTTCCGTATCTCGGTTTAGACCCGACCGATGCCGTGATGCTCCAATCGCGCGGTTATTCTTTTTATCATTCGGGACAACTGAATCTGACCAGAAGATTTTCAAAAGGTTTCAGCTTCAACGCTTCCTATACTTTTTCCAAATCCATAGACATCGGTTCGACCGACCCCGGCAGCACGGCGGCTTCGGGCAGACCGGACACGGCAAATCTCGGACTCGTCGTGCAGGGCGACCAGCGCAATCTTAATTCCAATCGCGCTTTGTCGGATTTCGACCGACCGCACCGCTTCAGTTCGAGTTTCGTTTATGAACTGCCGAATTTCGGCTCGAAATCGAAATTTTTGACCGGCTATCAAATATCGGGCTTCGGGCAATGGCAATCGGGAACGCCGTTTTCGATTTTCGCCTCGAACGCTTCGTTCGGACTGCTTCGCACGAGCGGCGATATTTTAGGGCAGTTCTTCGGCGAAGTGAACGCCGGTTCGGAACGCATCACGCCGATTGGCAGCGGCAATTTTCTGGAAACGATTTTTAACGTCGGCGTCGCCAGCGGCACGATTTTCAACGCCGCTTTCGGTCGTCCGAGCGTCCGCAATCTGGATTTACTGCGGCGCGGCGGCAGCGACCGAACGCGCGAGTATTTCAAAACCTGTCAAGACCGCAGCAACCCGGATTGCGCTTTGCTCGCGCCACTCGGCGGCTTCGGCAATCTCGGCAGAAACGTCCTGCGCGGACCGTCGCAGAAACGGATTGATTTGAGTTTTCAGAAAACGACGAGTTTGACTGAAAGAGTTTCGCTCGAACTCAAATGGGACATTTTCAACGTACTTAATTTCGTCAATTTCGCCAATCCGAATTCGGATTTGTCGGACGAAACGGATTTCGGACAAATCACCCGCACCGTCGGCGCACCGCGCGTGATGCAGTTCGGCGCGAAAGTCAGATTTTAAGTTTGGAGTTCCGCCTGATGTTATTTGAAAAATAAATACGCAAAAAATGTCTTCGGGCTATGCCCGCCGATGTGCGGAAAGGCTGTGTCTTTCCGTCAAGTTCAAAATCTTTGCGGCTGCGCCGCCCTTTCGAGGCGCAGCCTCATAAATATAGGGTTAGTCTAGCGGAAAGGCAGAGCCTTTCCGCACATCGGGCGGCAGAGCCGCGTAATACGGTATTTATTTTTCAAAGAACATCAGGCGGCTTGCTTTGAGACGGGAAAAGCCGCCTCAAGGCGGAACTCCGAACACTTGTAAAAAACAGCTATGTCGAAAAAATCATTAGCCATCGTTTTAGTTTTATTCGCTGCGGTCTGCGCCGGATTTTTCATCTGGCGCGTCCAGAACATCGGCGCGAAAAACGAGAAAATGGAAGCGGAAATTCTCAAAGGATTGACGGCGGAAGAAATCAGTCTGGTTCTCAAAAGCGGCGATTCGGAAACCGGCGGAATCGCCGAAAACGCGGAAACGCGGGCGGCATTTCTCAAAGGATTGCGCGAATATCTCGCGCTCGCCGCGCAAGCCCGGCGAGCTAATTTGACCGAAGACGCAAATTTCAAAATCAATTTGGAATACAAACAAAACATTCTGCTGGCGGATTTGTATAACGCCAAATTGAGCGGCGAACAGGGAAAATTTTATGTCGTTCCGAAAGAGGAAACCGAAGTTGTCTGGAGCAAACCGGAAAACGAAAAGCAGTTTGAAATTGATATGGACACGCTGCGAGCGATTCAAACGGCGGTTGCCAAAGAACGCGGCGACGGGCAGACGTTTCCGAAACTTCAGGGCGGCAGTTTAATCAAGGCGCGTGAAAACTGGGCGCGAGTCAAAATTCTTTCCGACAGAGCCAAAGCGGACGCGGAATTTCTGCAAAAGCGCGAAGTCAGTCTGCGGCTCAAAATCGTCGAAGCCGGAATTTTATCAGCCGACTACTTACGAAAGAATTGGGCGCAAAATATCAAAGCGACCGCGCCGGAAATCGCCGAATATCTGGCGGCGCACCCGGAATACGATGTCAAGAAAAAGCGCGAGCGAGCCGAAACGATTTTGCGGCAAGTTCAATTGGGCGCGGATTTCGGCAAATTAGCCGCCGAGTTCAGCGAAGACCGCGCGACGAAAAGCAAAGGCGGACTTTACGAAAACGTCGGCAAAGATGTGTTGTGGGCGGAAGTCGAAAACGCCGCGCTCGGACTTGAAAACGGGAACATCGCCAATCAAATAATCGAAACGCAGACCGGCTTTCACGTCGTCAAACTCGAAAATAAACAAATAAATAAAGACTCGAACGGCGGCGAAAGTATCAAGTTTAGTATTCGGCATATTTTGCTGCAAAAGAACTTTGAAGAACCGGGCAATCGCTACCCGGACGTTCCCGCGCCCTTCGTTAAAGCCGAAGAAATTGCGAAAGCCGAAGTCGAAAAACAAAAGCGCAGTAAGTTTGTCGAAGCGGTTATCAATCGCAGTCAAATCATTTTGCCGGAGGATTTTACGGTCGAGCCGCCGAAAAGCGTCGCCGTTAATCCGTAATTGTAAATTTGCACAGATTATTCAAATACGAACGATGCCGCGCCCGCGAACGGCATCAACGAAAAAATTAAGTAACGAAAAAAACTAACGGAGAAGAAATGAATAGAAACATCAACAAATTCGCTTTAATCGGCATTCTCATCGTGCTTGCGATGGCGATGCAAACTAAAATCAACGCGCAGCAACTGCTGCTCAACGAAATCGAGATTGACCCGCCTTCGACGACTAACAACGCCTGTCAATATACCGAAGTGCGCGGCACTCCGGGCGCGGTCGTGCCGCCGAACACCTCTTTTATTTCGGTCAACAGCGACGGCGCAAACTTCGGTTTCGCCAACCAGGTCGTCAACTTCGGCGGTCAGACGATTGGCACGAACGGCACTTTAGTTTTATTTAACACTTCCGGCGGACTGTGCCAGAATCGCACTTTCCCGACCGGCACGACCGTTTTCAATTATTTTCTGGCGTTGACCGTCGGCACCGGCTCGGAAACCTATTTGATTGTCCGCAGCACCACGCCGCTCGCGTCCGGCTCGGATTTGGACGTGAACGACGACTTCTTGCTCGACCCGAATTTCGGAATTACGGTTTTGGACGGATTTGCTCTGCTGGTCAACCCAGAAGAAGAACCCGTCTATGGTGCTTCCGCCGGTGCGGTCAACATCAGCAACACGACTTCGATTGACCAGCCGGATGCGGTTACGCGCTTCTCGAACAACGCGAATCCGTTCGTCGGGGCGGCGTTCTACTTCGGCGAGTTGGCGGCATCTCCCGATGAAACGACGCAGTATGCCGCGCCGTTGAGCCGTAATTTTCCGGCGGGCGGAGCGTTGACACCGGGCGCACCGAGCGTCGGAAACGTGAACGTCAATCTTAACAAAACACGCGCCGATTTCGACGGCGACGGCAGAACCGATTTGTCGGTATTTCGCTCTTCCAACGGAATTTGGTATTTCAATCGTTCGACTGCGGGCTTCGGCGGCATTCAATTCGGTCAAGCGGGCGACGTGATTGTTCCCGGCGATTACGACAATGACAACCGAGCCGATACCGCCGTTCGGCGCGGACAGATTTGGTATATTCTGAACAGCAGTAATTTGACCGTTACCCAATTGCAGTTCGGCTTGGAGTCCGATATTCCGGTGCCAGCCGATTACGACAGCGACGGCGACACGGACATCGCGGTTTTTCGTCCGAGCAACGGAACTTGGTATACTTCAACCAGTCCGGCGAATAACTACGGAGCCGTGCAGTTCGGGCAGAGCGGCGATGTGCCGACACCGGGCGACTACGACGGCGACGGCAGAACCGACTTAGCGGTTTATCGAAACGGCACGTGGTTTCTCAATCAAACGACGGCGGGCAGACGAGCGGTGATATTCGGCTTTGCCTCCGATTTGCCCGTGCCAGCCGATTATGACGGCGACGGCAGAGACGACATCGCCGTTTTCCGCCCGTCCAACGGTTTCTGGTATTCGCTCAGGAGTGCCGACAATACGGTTTCCAGCGTTCGCTTCGGGCAGAGCGGAGACGTGCCGGTGCCGGGCGATTATGACGGCGACGGCAGAGACGACCAGGCGGTTTTTCGCGGCGGCACGTGGTTTTTGAATCGCTCGACGGCTGGACAACTAGCAGTTCAGTTCGGCGCGAGCAGCGACAAACCCGTTCCGAACGCTTACCTTCCGTAAATTAACCGAACGAAAAAGAGTAAAGAAGTTTTCGGCTTTTTTACTCTTTTTCGTTGGCGAAGTGGTGCGGTTTCTATTCTAAATTTTGCGATTTTATAAAATTACAATTAATAGTCGAATTGATATGCCTGAGCGCAAAAAATCTTCATACCGGCAATTGCCGCCGCCGATTATCGGAGAAATTTACGATGACGGGTTTCTGCGCGTCGAACACGAAAATTTTTACGTCGAATGCGGCGGGGAACATCTCAGATTCGGGCGCGGCGAGTTTCTGATAATTTCGCTTCTCTCGCAGAAAGCCGAACGCTATGTGACGGCGGAGTTAATCTGGAATTATTTGTGGAATGCGAGCCGCCCGCTCAACCTCGAAAGTCTTAAAGTGTTCATTTACAATCTGCGCCGCAAACTAAAACCGTTCGGCATCGAAATCGAAACAATGGCAAATGTCGGCTACCGGCTTGTTCCGTATTCAAAAGAAGCAAAAATTAAAGTGAAATAGTTTGGCGCGTCCCGACCGTCGGAATTATGAAGAAATTGCGATTTATGTTCTATTACGGCAAATTGCGCCTGAGCGTAATTTGCGGCATTTATAAAACATCAAATCCGATTGATTTAAGATGGCGATGGAATTACTGGCGGAACAGAAATAAGCAGCGTTGACGGCTTTTCTCTAAAATTTCACCCTCATCAAACTACGCAGGTATGAAAAAGTTTCGGTGCATAATGCAGAAGCCGGCACTTTAGTTCGGGCGCAAAGACACCGTAACTTCGGGCGTGTTTCCGCATTCGGATTATCAACTAAAACTTATTCCGACCTGCTCAAGTCGTTATTTTTTACGGAAAAACGAACATGTGGATGCAAGGCGTTTGAGCGACTTCGCGCAGCGCGTCAATGCGACCGGCGCGTTCGTATTCGGCGAGTTTCGACATCAGAAAAGTTTGTTCTTCCGCCGTCATATGCATATAAGCCAAATCGAACGTCGCGCCGGTCGAATGCGGCGGAGTTCGTCCGCGATAAGCATTTCTGGTGTCTTTAGCCAAATCGAACTGATATTCGAGCGAGCGCGTCAGCGAAGTAACTTTCAGAGGGCGATTGAATTTTTCCTGATACGCCTTGCCCAATTCTTCCAAAAACGCTTTGGCTCGCGGGTGGAACATTCGCAGCAGGCGGCGTTTCATTTGCAGACGACTGGCAGGATCGTTCAAATCGTATTTTTGACCGTTGTAATTATTAGCTAAAGCCTGAATTACCGCGTAATCTTCGGAATTGATCAGCAGCGGCGATTTGAGGCGTGTCGCCCCGTCAAAAGAGATAAACGGCGAGCCGTCCGCGCTCGTGCCGATGCCGTCGAGATAGTAATACTTGGTGGCGAGCGGCAGTTCGACCAACTGGTTGGCATTCCGCATTCGGGCGAGCGCGGCGTAATCCTTGGGCAGTTTTTCGGGAGTGATGCCCATTTTCTCAAATATCGCCAACTGTTTAGCGATGCCGCCGCCGAGTTCCGGCGGAATCTGCACGCCCGAAACCAGACCGACCGGCGCGTTGCGTCTGCCCATCGCCAGATTACGCGCCTCTTCCCAGTTGGCGACCGAAACGGTTAGTTGCGGCGCGTCGGTCGAAGTTTTTATCTCGACTAAATCTTTGGCTTCAAATTCCGCGTCCTGCACTTCCCACGCTTCGACCAAATCGTCGAGCGTGTCGGGAACACCGCCGCCGAGCGGGTCCACGACGCGAATCGGAATCGGGGCGGAAGCGACGATTTTCTGTTTCAGATTCGGCTTCTTTTTCGCCGCGTCGCCTTCGTAATTGCTGACAATCAAAAAACCGGCGATTCCCAAAAAAAGTATCAAAAGCGTCGAGCCGACCGAAGCGATAATCAGCAGCGGCGAGGCGGCGGTTTTTGGGTTTTGGGTTTTGGATTTTAGATTTTCAGTCGGCGGTTTTTGGTCTTCGGCTTTCGGTCGGCGGTCTTCGGAAGGTTGATTGCCGACTGAGGCTTCGGGCTTCGGGCTGCCGACTGCCGACTGCCGCCCGATTTCGACTCGAATCCGCGTTTCGCTGCCGATTTTAATCTGGTCGCCGTCGAAGATTTGACGCGGTGCGCCGGAAATCTTTTCGCCGTTGACGAAAGTTCCGTTGGTCGAGTTTTCATCAACGACGAAAACCGCCTCTTCATCGCGGAAAAAACTCGTATTCAACCGCGACAAACCGCTGTCGCCTAAAACAATCCGCGCGGCATCCGTTCGCCCGAATGATGTTTCGTCCTCAAGCGTGACGGTTTTCGCACCGTCATAATTTTCAATCTGAAGCGTTACGTTTTTCATTAAAATTAGTGATGATGGTCTTCCCGTTCGGACACTTCGCGCAGTTTCGATTGGTCGAGCATTTTTGAAAAATTTTCAAAGTGAACCATCGCGTCGTCTTTGCAGTTTTCGCAAAAGTATGTAACGTCTTCGCCGAGCCACATATTCTTCAAATGGTATGGAATAAAACAGCCGAAACAGCGTTGAATGCGCTTGCCGTATTCCTTCATAATTTTTTCGTCCCGATTCATTTCCATTGAAACGATTTTCCACAAAGACGCGGCAAAGTGCAAGAAAGTAACCGCGTCCGACTTGCGAAATCGGTTGCGATGGTTTTCAATAGAGAAAAGAAGATGTTGAAACCAACCAACGCCATTTATCATTTCCACCATCATCGGCACTAAAAACTGCGCCGACTAATTCTACATTATAAATTTATAAATCGAATTGTTTTGAAGCGTGAACTTGAAAGTTTTCAAGTTCTTTTTGTGTTTTTATGAGAGGAACAAAATTAAAAATAGCCGTTCAAAAGTCGGGTCGTTTAAGCGACGATTCGACGAATCTGCTGAAACGCTGCGGCGTAAAATTTAACAACGGACTCGGCAAATTAAAATCCGAAGCCGAAAATTTCCCAATCGAAATCTACTTTCTGCGCGACGACGATATTCCGCAATACGTCGCCGACGGCGTGGCGGACATCGGCATCGTCGGCGAAAACGTGCTGGCGGAAACGCGGCAAAATGTTGATTCGATTGAAAAACTCGGCTTCGGCAAATGCCGTCTGTCGCTCGCCGTGCCGAAAAATTTTCAATATCAATCAATCAAAGATTTTGAAGGCAAGCGCGTCGCCACGACTTATCCGCAAATTGTGCGCGAATTTTTCGCCGCCAACAATATCGCCGCCGACATTCACACGATTAGCGGTTCGGCGGAAATCGCGCCGTCCATCGGGTTAGCCGACGCGATTTGCGATTTGGTCAGTTCGGGCAGCACGCTGTTCACCAACGGTCTGCGCGAAGTCGAAACCGTAATGCTGTCGGAAGCCGTTTTGATTGTGCGAAAAACGCTTTCACCGGAGTTGCAGACGATTCTCGACAAACTGCTTTTCCGCATTAAATCGGTCAAAGCTGCCGCGCAGAATAAGTATATTCTGCTGAACGCGCCGAACGAAAATCTCGCCGAAATCATCGCGCTGCTGCCCGGAATGCGAAGTCCATCGGTCTTGCCGCTCGCCGACAGCGATTGGAGTTCGGTGCATTCGGTGATAAACGAAAACGATTTTTGGACGGTCGTCGAAAGCCTGAAAAGCAAAGGCGCGGAAGGAATTTTAGTGCTGGCGATTGACCAGATGATTCAATAAAAATAGCAAAGAATATGCAAATTATAAAATATCCGAAAAGAGAAATTTGGGCTGCGATTCTGGCGCGTCCGACGCTCGATACGATTTTTCTTGAGCGCACGGTGGCGAATATCTTGAAAGATGTCAAAGCGCACGGCGACGCGGCTTTGAAGCATTGCGCCCGCCATTTCGATAAAGT
>JAJAYR010000083.1 GCA_026786155.1 Pyrinomonadaceae bacterium | reverse complement strand
CGTTTTCGATTTTTTCGGCTTCCGTCATTGACGTAAATCGCACGTCAATCGAACACGCTGCATTTTCGGGAATAACATTGGTCGTCGTGCCGCCTTCAATCGTGCAGACATTGGCGGTCGTGCCGATTTCGGGATTATTTAACCGATGAATCTTTTCGATTTGGCGGGCGATTTCCAAAATCGCCGACGCGCCTTTTTCCGGTTCAAGTCCGGCGTGTGCCGGAATGCCGTGCGCCTGCAAAACGTAATTTGCCGTGCCTTTGCGTCCGGTTTTGACTTTGCCGTTTGCCGATGGTTCGCAAACTAAACAAAACGCGCATTTTTCGGCTTCGCGTTCGACAAGTTCGCGTCCCGTCGCGCTTCCGATTTCTTCGTCGCAGCTTAATAAAATCGTGACTGGTCGTTTCGGTTGTAAGTTCAATGCGGCAAAAGCGCGTAAAACTTCCAGCATCAAAACGACGTTCGCCTTCATATCGAAAATGCCGCCGCCGTAAAATTTATCGTTTTCGATGCGCGTCGGATTTTGGGCTTTCGCGCCGATTGGATGAACCGTGTCGGTATGTCCGAGCAGCAGAATCGGTTTTTCGCCCGACGGAAAAGCGCGAATTATCAGATGTTCGCCGACGTTTTCCGCATTGATTCTTTCGATTTGCAAATCGAGCGCGATTTTTCGTGCTTGCGAGTCCAGCAAATCAACGACCGCCGAACTTCCCGCGACGTGGCGCGACGGCGATTCGATTTCGACGATTTGGTGAATTAATTCGAGAATGCCCGCTTGTTTTGACTGAAAGTGATCGAGCAGCGATTTCATAGCGAAGGAATTTGAAAGTAAATGCGGACGAATGGAATCGAACCATCACGAGATTGCTCCCACGGGCTTCTGAGACCCGCGCGTCTACCAGTTCCGCCACGTCCGCAAAAAAGGTCAAGAAAATGATACGAATTTAATCGCCGAAGTTCAAGAACGCATCACCAATTTGTTATATTCAAAGCTATGCAAAATGATTTGCGCGGAAATTTGGCAGCGGTTAACGAACGAATCGAACGCGCCGCCCGCAAAGTCGGGAGAAACGCGAACGAAATTAAACTCGTCGCCGTCAGCAAAACGCATCCGGCGGAAGTTTTGCAGTCGGCGATTGACGCGGGCGCGTCGGTTTTCGGCGAAAATAAAGTGCAGGAAGCCGACGGAAAAGTTAATGTTTTAGGACGCGAAAAAATAGAATGGCATTTAATCGGACATCTGCAATCGAACAAAGCCCGCCAAGCCGCGCAGATTTTCGACGTCATTCACACGCTCGATTCAATCAAACTTGCCGAAAGATTGGAACGTATCTGCCTGGAAGAAAATCGCGCGAGTTTGTCCGTTTTGGTGCAGGTTGATTTAGCGTCCGAAGCGACGAAAAACGGCATCAAAGAAGCAGACTTACCGAAAATGATTGAGTTTTTAGACACTTGTCAACATTTGAAGTTTGATGGTTTGATGATAATTCCGCCGTATTTCGATGATGTCGAACTCGTGCGCCCGTATTTCAAACGTCTGCGCGAAATCCGCGACGCGCTTTTGCCGAACGGCGCACTTTCGATGGGAATGAGCCACGATTTTGAAACGGCAATCGAAGAAGGCGCGACAATAGTGCGCGTCGGCACGGCGATTTTCGGCGCAAGAGAAAAAATCGCCGCGAATTAACGCGGATAACGCGGAGAAGATTTGATTTGATTTGATTTTCCATTATCCATTATCCATTATCCATTATATTAGATTTATGCTTCCGACTATTTACCCGATTATCAGTTTAATTTTTTTGGTCGTAACTTCCGCTTTTATTGCGTTGTTGCTTTTGCGTTTGATGTTCAATTACACCGACCCGAATCCGTTTGGCAAAGTCGGCAGATTTTCCTACAAACTGAAAAAAAGCACGGACAAATTCGTTTATCCGGCGGCGCGTCTGCTGGCGCAGTTTCGCATTGACACGCGCTTGGCACCGATTGTAACGATTCTCATCACCGCGATTTTGTCGTATTTTCTGCTCGGCATTATCGAAAACACGCTGAGAATTATTGATGGATTGACCGAAGCGATAAGCCGGAACAATGCGAAAGCGTTAATCGGCTGGATGCTTTACGCGCTGGTCAGCATTTATATTTTGTTTATTTTTATCCGCTTTATCGGTTCGTGGTTCGTCTTTACGCGCAAGACTTTTCTCGCCTTTGTTTATCGCGTAACCGACCCGGTTCTGCTGCCCGTCCAGCGTTTGATTCCGCCTATCGGAATGTTCGATATTTCGGCGATGCTGGTTTTACTTTTGTTGGGATTTTTACAGACGATAATTTTGCGGACTTTTGTTTTTTAACTGATGTTACGCAGCCAATGTTTTTTCGGGCTTTTCCCGCCGCTGGGCGGAAAGGCTTCGCCTTTCCGGGCGTTATTCTCTTAATTTTTGCGGCTGGGCCGCCACCGTGAGCCGCAGCCTCACCAAAATCCGGACAAACTCAACGCAACGGCGAAGCCTTGCCGCACATCAGGCGGCACAGCCGCAT
>JAJAYR010000082.1 GCA_026786155.1 Pyrinomonadaceae bacterium | reverse complement strand
GTCTTTGCGTGAGACAGTTTTTCACGCAAAGACGCCAAGAACGCCAAGAAAAACTGTTAATGACAATTTAATTTCTCGAAACAATCAGGCTCTGGTTAAACTTCGATATTTAATCCGGTGCGGCTGGTCGGCATCAACGCCCAGGCGACGTTTTTTGTCGGCTTCGTATTCGGAGTAATTGCCGTCAAAAAATTCGACTTTCGAGTCGCCTTCAAACGCCAGAATGTGTGTGGCGATTCGGTCCAGAAACCAGCGGTCGTGGCTGATGATGACGGCGCAGCCCGCGAAATTTTCTAATGCTTCTTCCAACGCCCGCATCGTGTTCACGTCCAAATCGTTCGTCGGTTCGTCCAATAAAAGAACATTCGCGCCCGTTTTTAACATTTTCGCCAGATGAACGCGGTTGCGTTCGCCGCCCGAAAGTTGTCCGACGCGCTTTTGCTGGTCGCTGCCGGAAAAGTTAAACCGCGAAACGTAGGCGCGGGAATTAACTTCGCGTTTGCCCAACTGCACTAAATCAAGCCCGTCGGAGATTTCTTCCCAAATCGTTTTGTCGGCATTCAGCGAATCGCGCGATTGGTCAACATAGCCGAGTCTGACGTTTTCGCCGACTCTGAAATCTCCCGCGTCCGGCGTTTCCTGTTTGGTGATTAGACGAAAAAGCGTCGTTTTGCCCGCGCCGTTCGCGCCGATAACGCCGACGATTCCACCGCGCGGCAACGAAAATTCCAAGTTTTCAAATAAGAGTTTGTCGTCGTAACCTTTCGCCACGTCGTGCGCTTCGACGACAATATCGCCCAAACGCTCACCGACGGGAATGAAAATCTCCAAATCTTCGGCGCGTTTTTCCGATTCCTGCGACGCAAGTTCTTCGTATTGATTGATTCGCGCCTTCGATTTGGCGTGGCGACCTTTCGGCGACATCCGAATCCATTCGAGTTCGCGTTCTAAAGTTTTCTGCCGTTTGTCTTCGCCCTTTTGTTCGCTTCCCAGCCGCACTTGTTTTTGTTCGAGCCACGACGAATAATTTCCCTGATACGGAATGCCTTCGCCGCGGTCGAGTTCTAAAATCCAGCCCGCGACGTTATCGAGAAAATAGCGGTCGTGCGTAACGGCGATGACCGTGCCTTCATATTTCTGCAAATGCTGTTCGAGCCAGCCGACGGTTTCCGCGTCGAGATGGTTGGTCGGCTCGTCCAATAATAAAACGTCCGGCTTCTGCAAAAGCAGACGACACAAAGCGACGCGCCGTTTTTCGCCGCCCGAAAGATTTTTTACGATGGTGTCCGGCGGCGGACAGCGCAGCGCGTCCATCGCCATTTCGAGCCGCGCATCCAAATCCCAAGCGTCGGCGTGATCGAGTTTTTCCTGCACCGCGCCCTGCCGTTCGATAATTGCGTTCATCTCGTCGTCGTCCATCGGCTCGGCAAATTTGGCGTTGATTTCTTCGTATTCTTTGAGAAGATTAACCGTTTCCTGCACGGCTTCTTCGACCGTTTCGCGGACGGTTTTCGTTTCGTCGAGTTTTGGTTCTTGTTCCAAATATCCGACCGTGTAGCCTTTTGAAAAAACGACTTCGCCGTTAAATTCCTTGTCCGTTCCGGCGATAATCCGCAAAAGCGAAGATTTTCCCGACCCGTTGAGACCGAGAACGCCAATTTTCGCGCCGTAGAAAAATGATAAATAGATGTCTTTCAGCACCGGCTTTTTGTCGTAGAACTTGCTGACTTTGACCATCGAAAAAATGATTTTATTGGGTTCGTTATTATTGCTCATAATTATTTGATTGCTGTTTTTCTAACTGTTAGATTGTCAATTCTATTGCGTTTCACGTCAAAGCCGATGCCCGCTTTTTCGGGCGCGATGATTGTTCCGTGTTCGGTTATTTCAATCGCCGGTTCGATGATGTCTTCGTGCCAGTAGCGTTTCGACGCGGAAACATCGCCGGGCAGCGTAAAGCCTTTGAGGGTGGACATTGCGATATTATGCGCTCGCCCGATTCCCGATTCGAGCATTCCGCCGCACCAGATGGGGATTTTTCGCGCGTGGCAGTAATTGCTGATGCGTTTCGCTTGTTTGTGTCCGCCGACTCGACCGAGTTTGACGTTGATGATTTTACACGCGCCGATTTTTATTGCCTTTCGCGCGTCGGGCAGCGAGTGAATTGATTCGTCCAGACAAATCGGCGTGGCAATTTCCCGCTGCAATTTCGCGTGGTCAAAAATGTCGTCGTGCGCCAGCGGCTGCTCGAACATCATCAGCTTAAACTTGTCCATTCGTTTGAAAAGCGCGATGTCGTCGAGCGTGTAAGCCGAATTTGCGTCGCCCATCAAAAGAATTTTACTGCCGAATTTTTTTCGCACCTGTTTGATGATTTCGTAATCCCAATGCGGCGCGATTTTGATTTTGATTCTTTGATAACCGGCGTTTAATTCCGTTTCGATTTTCTCAAACAACTGCTCGACCGAATCCTGAATGCCGATGGAAACGCCGCAGATGATTTCTTTATTAACGCCGCCCAAATGTTTCCAGAGCGGCACGTCGAGATTTTTCGCCTCCAAATCCCAGACGGCAGTTTCCAAAGCGGCTTTCGCCATTCGATTGCCGCGAATCTTTTTCATCAAACCCCAAACCCGCGAAGCCGATGTGATTTCCATGCCGATGATTGCGGGAGCGAGAATCTTTTCAATCGTTACCCACGCCGCGTCCGTCCATTCTTCGTTATACGAAGGCGTTTCGCCGCAGGTAACTTCGCCCCAGCCTGCGCCGCCATTTTCGTCCGCGACGCGCGTTAAAATAATCCGGCGTTCGTAAGTGCGCCCGAAACTCGTTTCAAAAAAATGAACGAGCGGCATTTTGATTTCGATAAGTTCGACTGATTTTATCTGCATAAAAGTATTTAGTTGTTCAATTTTTTTTCAGACCGACGACCGCCAGCAAGCGTCCGGTTTTGCCGTCAAGTCGGCGTTCGGCGCGATATGAAAAAAACAAATCCGTCCGTTCAATCGTGCAGAACGGCGCGGTAAAAATGTTTTCCGGCAAAACGCCGACGCTCACCAATTGTTCTTTATTTGCCAGATGCAAATCAACCAGCGCGTGTCCTTCGCGCGTCGCCGTGAAAAGTTTTCCACAGGTGGAAAACTTTTCCGCGAAAGCGTCAATCACCTCTTGACCGACTTCATAATTTTTGCCGGTTGCCGCCGCGCCAATCGCGCAAATTAAATCTTGCGCGTTCGTGCCGTAAAGTTCGCGCATTTTTTCAATCGCGTTTATCACAATCGAGTTTGCAGTTCCGCGCCAACCCGCGTGAATCGCCGCGAACGCTTTGGTTTTCGCATCGCCGATTAAAACCGGAACGCAGTCAGCAGTTTTTACGCCGACTAAAATGTTTTGCAAATTTGAAGTGAGCGCGTCGAATTGACCGTTGCCGTCTTTCGCATCTTTCGGATTTTCGATAATTCGCACGTCTGCGCCGTGCGTTTGCCACGCCGACGCGATTTGAAATTCGCCGTCCAAAACATCCAAAAAACGCCGCCGATTTTCCGCGACGTTTTCTGCCGAATCAATATCCAAACCCGATAAATTCAGCGAATCTTTCGGAAAATCGCTGACACCGCCGAGTCTGGTTGAAAAGCCGTTGACGAAACCTTTTTCTTCCAACGGACGACACACCAAAACTTTAACACCGTTTTTCTCTCGCCAATAAAAGCCCGAATCTGCTAAAGTTCATCTGTTTGGTCTTCGGTCTTCGGTCTTCGGTTTTCGGACTCTCGACTCTCGACTCTCGACTCTCGACTGATGATAGTTTCCGTCGGAATAGACATTATTGAAGTTTATCGCATCCGCGAAACGATTTCGAGAACGCCGCGTTTTGTCGAGCGAGTTTTTACGCCAGCCGAGCGCGAATACTGCGAAGCCAAAGGCGCGTCGGCGGCGCAGTCTTACGCCGCCCGTTTTGCCGCCAAAGAAGCGTTTTTGAAAGCGTTAAAAACCGGCTGGCGCGGAAAAATAACCTGGCACGACATCGAAGTCATCTCCGGTAAAGACGGCGTTCCAACGCTAAAAATTTTAGGCGAAGCACAGAAAATCCTAGAAAATCTCGGCGCCAATCAAATTCATCTTTCACTTTCGCACACGACCGAACACGCTGTCGCGCAAGTTATTCTGGAACGAATTTAAGATTTTCCGGGTTTTTTTATTTTAAGCACTGCAACAATTCTGGCACATTTATTGGCGAATAATTTGCTTTCAAAATTTTATCAAGACTTAGCCCAAGACTCCATCCATAATCCGTTTCGGATTTGGGTGGAGATGTCGGGCATTCCACAGCATCGGTGTTTTCCAGCCGATGTTTTACTTTCAAATAGAAGCAACGCATAATAACCATCAATACGTTGGGTCAAAAACTGAATCAGTTGCAAATACTATCGGTGTTCCCCAAACGGCTCTTTGAAACTCTGATTAGGCGGTTGTTGCGGGAAGTCCGCAACGTAAAAATTAGAACACCTAATACG
>JAJAYR010000081.1 GCA_026786155.1 Pyrinomonadaceae bacterium | reverse complement strand
GCGTTCATCGGCGGCTAAAATTCTTCTTTCTTAAAGTTTTATCTTAATCTGACAAAGTAAAATTAGTTTCATTCTTTATCTGTCTGCGGATAAATGTAAGTGTTTGGAAAACTATAAAAATAGGACTTTCTCAAAGGGTTCAAGCGAACATTTTTAAGAAAGTCCACTTATAATTTGTCATTGGGAATTTTTCATTTTCCTGAAAAGTGACGAATTAAAAATTTACGAGGAGAAAAAAGAAAATGATTAGTGCTAAATGTACGGTTACGCTGCTCTCCGACAAAAATCGGAAAGTTGATATTCAACTGCGTAAAGAGGACGACGGCAAGTTTTTTTGGAAAGTGATTGAACCAACAGTAGGAAGTTTGCGGGTGCCTGCATCCAACGGCACTTGGTTTATTGCTGATTTCTCAGATATTTTGACGCTCTTTCATACGGTCGGTGGTTCGGCGGCACAGGGCAATCTGACGTTGGTTGCATATAAAGTGAAGCCGGATTTTCTGAAAGCTATTCTCTCCGGCGAATCAATCGTTACGGAAGATGCCGAGTTATACAACGGTAACATCAGCGAACAAAAGGTCTCCTGCACATTGCAACGGATGTATTGAATTTATTGGCTGAATAATTGCTGAAGGTCGGTAAATCTAATAAATGCGCGGCGATAGATTTTAACAAGTCCAAAACTTAAAATCTCCAATTTTTACCTACTCATCAAAGTAGTTACATTAACGCTCGTATTTAATAGATTTGCCGGTGCTGCCCGTTCAATTAGTTTCGGTATTACCCTGACTTGTCCGCCGAATCGAACTTTCCCGCATTTTCGTTTAACCATTTGGAACAGTAATAACCGACATCGTTTATCAAGTTAATCGAAGATAAAATTTAAGCACGGAAAAGTCTTGCAAATGCGGGACTTTTTTGTTTTGCCGGGTTTTTGCCATCAATGGCACAAACTTTGCCATTGATGGCAAAGGCACTGCTCGTTGAAACCGAAAAGCAAAAGCCCGCGCTGCCGAAAAGAGTTATTTTTAGTTTTTAAGGAGAAAAATTTTATGAATCGTTTGAGAAATTTTATCGGTGTCTTGGCTTTTTCGCTGCTTGTTTTGAGTTTGCCGTCAATCGCTTCGGCGCAGTGGCGCAATGACCGCGACCGTGATGACGACGACGATTATTCGCGCAACGACGATTATCGCAATAATCGCGGCGGCAGAAATAATCGCAACCTTCAGTCAACCGTCAGAAACTTGAAAAATCGCAGCCAACAATTTGAACGTCGGCTCGACCGCGAACTCGACAACAGTCGTTATAACGACCGCAACCGTGAAGACCGCATCAACCGATTAGCTGAAGATTTTGCGGGCGCGGCGAGAAATCTCGATGACGAATATGACAATCGCGGCGATTATAACCAGAGTGTCGACGAAGCGCAGCGCGTTCTGCAATTAGGAAATCAGCTTGACCGCGCCGTTTCCCGCGCCCGTTTGAACGGCAACATTCAAAACGAATGGTCACGCATTCGTCAGGATTTAGACGTTCTGGCAAATGCTTATAATTACAACAACAACAACCGGAATAACCGCAACAATCGCCGCAACCGGCAAGGCAGCGGCGACTGGCGCAGCAAAATTCCGTTTCCGCTTCCCTTCTAATTGATTGATAAGTCAGATTAAAATAAAAAGTCTGAATTTTCAAAATTCAGGCTTTTTTATTTGGCGGTGTTTCAAAATTTATGCTGAAGAATTATGCAAACAATTTTACATCAGCATAGATTGTGAAACTCGACCTTTTCATTTATGTGAAAATCAATTTCACGCCCGCAATCAGCAACCCGCACGCCAAAACTCTTCGCAAAGTCAGCGAATTGAACCGGAAACTTCCCAAAGTCGCGCCGATAATTCCGCCGACAGCCGCTGCCGTAATCCAAATCCAGACGAACGACGGTAATTCCAAAACCTGCGCTCGATTTCCCAAAAGTCCCGCAATCGAATTGACCAGAATAAACAGCGCGGAAATTCCCGCCGCTTTCTTGGTTTCCGTCCAATTCATCAAAAGCAGAATCGGCGTTAGAAAAATTCCGCCGCCGACACCAACCAGACCGGAAACCAAACCCAAAATCGCGCCGATAAGCAAACAAATCCACACTTGCGGCGCGTGCGGTTCGCGTTCCGATTTTAAGTTTACCGCCAAACGAATTGCCGCCAGCATTAAAGTTACGCCGAGAATCGTTTTATAAACGGTCGTCGGCAAATGAATACTGCCGCCGACAAAAGCCAGCGGCACGGAAGCCGCCGCAAACGGCAGAAAAATCTTCCAATCGAAATTTCCGGCGCGGTAAAACTGCACAAAAGCGATTGACGCGACGAACAAATTCAAAACCAAAGCCGTCGGGCGCGTGATTTCGGGCGCGACGGCAAGCAACGCCATCACCGCCAGATAACCCGACGCGCCGCCGTGTCCGACCGACGAATAAAGTACGGCGACGAAAAAAACGGCGAGAACGATCAAAATTTCAAATGGCATTCTATTTCTTAGATTTCGATTGAAACGCTTTGTAACTGACGAAAACGGCGAAGCCGACGGCGATTAACGCCATCAGCACGAGCAGGAGCAACTGCGCCAATCCGCGCCAGTTAAAATGCCCTTCAAATAATTCTGCAATTTGTAAAAGAACGCCGAAAATTTTCATACGTTGGCGGTAATTCGTTTATCAATTCGATTTAACCATTTGTCCCAATCTGCGAGCGCGATTTCGACCTGAACGCCGTGCCGTTCGCGTTTGTTGCGGTATTTTTTACGAAGTTCGACCGGCAATTCGGAAAGCAAGCCGAACGTGATATTAACCGGCTGAAAATTCTTCGTGGCGACGTTTGAAACGTAACGGCAAAGTGCGCCGATTGCCGATGTTTCCGGCGCGATTAGCAAATCTTCGCCGCGAACGATTCGCGCCGCGTTCAATCCGGCAAGCCAACCCGTGCCGACCGATTCGACGTAGCCTTCCACGCCGGTAATTTGCCCGGCGAAAAATAATTTCGGCTGTTTTTTAGTTTGCAGAGTTTCAAATAAAATCTGCGGCGAGTTGATAAAAGTGTTGCGGTGAATCTGCCCGAACTGCAAAAACTCGGCGTTTTCCAATCCCGGAATCAATTTCAAAACTCGTTCCTGTTCGCCGTATTTGAGATGATTTTGAAATCCGACCAGCGAAAAAGCGTCCGCCATCAAATCTTCCTGCCGCAGTTGCACAGCGGCGTAAGGTTCGCGTCCCGTCGCCGGAACGGGCAAACCGACCGGCTTCATACAGCCAAAACGCAAGGTGTCAATGCCGCGCCGCGCCAGTTCTTCAATCGGCAGACACGCTTCAAACCATTTCGTGTCCTCAAATCTTTTGAGCGGAACTGATTTCGCTTCAATCAATTCACCGTAAAATCGCGCGTATTGGTCTCGGTCAAACGGACAATTAACGTAATCGTCGCCGCCTTTGCCGTAACGCGCCGCTTTGAAAGCGATGCTCATATCAATCGAATCCGCCGCGACAATCGGCGCAATCGCGTCGTAAAAATAAAGTTGGTCGTCGCCCGTGAACTTAATTATTTCAGCGGTTAAACTTTCAGAAGTTAAAGGTCCGGTCGCAATAATCGTAATTTCATCGGGCGGAATCGTCTTGATTTCTTCGCGGATTAACTCGATATTCGGATGCGCTTCAATTTCCCGCGTGATATATTCCGAAAACTTCGCTCTATCAACCGCCAACGCCGCGCCCGCCGGAACTTTCGTCGCTTCCGCCGCTTTCATCACCAAAGAATTGCCGCGCCGCAGTTCTTCCTTCAAAAGATACGGCGCACTTCCCTTTTCATCGGTTTTCAGCGAATTTGAACAAACAATTTCCGCCAGATTTTCCGTCCGGTGCGCGGGCGTTTGCGAAACGGGGCGCATCTCGTAAAGTCGAACCTTCGCGCCGGTTTCCGCCGCCTGCCACGCCGCTTCGACTCCGGCAAGCCCGCCGCCAATTACATTTATCTTTTCCATACTTTTTAATCGTAACTATTTCAACGCCAATAGTGAAGTTATGTGATGCCGCCGTAAAAGATTGAAAAGAATTTTGACCGCCAAATTTGTTAAAGCCGGGTTGTAATGACAAACTAAGTTGCCGCCACTTTTGTTCACTTTTGTTTTCCCTGATGTTGTTTGCGGCTTGGCGCGAGACAAACTATCACGTTAAGACGCAAAGTGTTTCTCGTAAAAAAAGGCGTATTCGATTTTAATCCGCCGCCGTGAAAAATTTGACGGTAATTATGTTTTTCCGCAAAATGATATTAACGGTTGAAAGAAAATTCCCGATACGGATATTTTTCATCCGAAAACAGTCAGGTGTTTGAGGATTATATTAACAAACAAACCACAATTTGAGATTTATGAAAGCGACACTCATCACGGGCGCGTCCGGCGGCATCGGCAAAGCGTTCGCCGTCAAACTCGCGGCGGAAAAACACAACCTCGTTCTCGTCGCGCGTTCGGCGGATAAACTGCACGAATTGTGCGACGAATTGATGCTCGAACATCAAATTACGGCGCATTACGTCGCGCTCGATTTGACCGCGCCGGATGCCGATTCGCGTTTATTTGCCGAAACGGAAAAACACGGATTTGAAATCGAATGGTTAATCAACAACGCCGGTTTCGGTTCGATGGGCGATTTTGCGCGGCTCGACATCGAGAGTGAACTGAAAATGATAAACCTCAATATCACGGCTTTAGTCGCGCTAACGCATCGTTACTTACAAAAAATGCGCGAGCGGAAAAGCGGCGTAATCATCAACGTCGCTTCGACGGCGAGTTTTCAGCCGCTTCCGTTTATGGCGACTTACGCGGCGACCAAAGCGTTCGTAACTTCCTTCAGCGAAGCGATTGCCGAAGAAAATCGTTCGCATAACATCGTCGTAACGGCACTTTGTCCGGGTCCGACGGATACGAATTTTTTTGCCGCCGCCAATGCCGAACCTTTCAAAATGAAGGGAATGGAAACGCCCGAAGCAGTCGTCGAAACGGCTTTGAATGCGGTTCGGCGCGGGCAGTCAACGGTCGTCTCCGGTTGGACGAATTACGCCGTTTCGGTTTTCGGAACGCTCACGCCGAATTTTTTGGTAACGCGCACCATCGGAAGTTTTCTGCGCCCGAAATTTGAAGATAAATAATGAAGTTCACGGTTCTCGGCAGCGGTTCGACGGGCAATTCGGTCGTTATCTGCACCGAAAAAACAAAAGTTCTGGTTGATGTCGGCTTGAGCGCGAAGGAAACTCTGCGGCGGCTCGCGCTGGTCGGCGTTGATTACGGGGAACTCGACGCGATTTTAATTACGCACGAACACGGCGACCATGCGGGCGGCTTGCGCGTTTTGCTGAACACCGTCAACTGTCCGGTTTTTATTTCGGGCGAAACAAAACACGCTTATTTGCGCGAAAAAGCCAACAAATCAAATGACGAGCTGCAGAAACGCGCCGACGCGGTGAAAAATCGCGTCGTTGAAATCGAATCGAGCAAAGATTTTCGCATCGGCGACATAGATTTTGAGCCGTTCAGCGTTCCGCACGACGCGGCGGACAATTTTGGTTTCGTGGCGAAAAGCGCGGGCGTAAAATTGGCGACCGTTCTGGATTTCGGCTGTTTTACGACTTTGATAAAAGAAAAATTGCGCGGCTGCGACGGCATCGTCATCGAATCGAACCACGACCGCGATATGCTGAAAACCTGCCCGATTTACAGTTGGGATTTGAAACAGCGCATTTTGTCGCGCACCGGACATATCTCCAACGAAGATTTAGCCGAATGGCTAACCGGCGAATTCGACGGCACGGCGCGTGAAATCGTTCTGGCGCATCTTTCACAACGCGCTAACGACCCGCATCTGGCGCGTTTGACGGCGCAAACCGCCCTGAAAATGCGCTCGCCGCTGTTCAAAGCCGAAACGCAGATTACGATTTCCTATCACCGCGAACCGACCGAATGGATTGAGTTTTAGAGCAAATTTCAGTTGATTGGAATACAAAACGATTCGGAATAAATGAGAGATGAGAGATGATAACTGATAGATTTTATCTCTCATCTCTTCCGAATTTGTCTGGCATTTTATTGAAATCGGCTCGGTGAAATTATTTTTTCGGCTGGAAAATTTCTTCAATCACTTTGTAACGATAATCGAAAATATATTTGAGTTCGCGTTTAATATACCAATGCGCCAAGTCGCCGAACGGCTCAAACGGCAAACGATAACGCACACGGTCTTGCATAATCGTTTCACCATTTTCGCCCGTTTCAAAAGTATGCCGGTGAATCCATTGTTTATAAGGGCTTTTCAGCGCGGTGTCAACAAAATCGTGCGGCGGATTCCATTGCGTAATTTCGGTTTTCCAAGTTATCGGAATACCGCGTAATTTTAATTGATAATCAATGAACGCACCTTTTTTGATGTCAATCGGCGACGGCGTAATAATCTTAAAATTCAATTCCGGCGGCGTGATTTTTTCCAAGTTTCCGGCATCGGCGAAAAAGTCGAAAACTTCCGCCAGCGGTCGTTCGATGATTTGCTTGCGCTCTAAAATATGTTCTGCCATAAATTTTCTCTCTCAAAGCAGATTGGCAAACCGAGGCGCAAAAATCAATCGTTTCAAAAATTAGCGGACGTAATTTAATTATTTTATTTTTAAAAGATACTTTTTCATAATTTTTTACTACGTCCGAAAAACGCTTTGGTTTCAGGTTTGCGCCGGAAAGGAATTAACATTTTCAATTACCAGCTCACCTTACGCGATTTTAGTTTTTGTCGCCGAAGGCGACCAACATTATAGCGTAGGGAAAGCGAATGTAATGAGCGCATCCCTACGTCAGCAAAAGAACATTCCGACGCTGAAAGCGTCGAACAACCGCCCGCTTGATTG
>JAJAYR010000080.1 GCA_026786155.1 Pyrinomonadaceae bacterium | reverse complement strand
GGTCCGTCGCGTTCAAAGTCGAATCGCACAATCATCCGTCGTTTATCGAACCGTTTCAGGGTGCGGCGACCGGAGTCGGCGGAATTCTGCGCGACGTTTTTACAATGGGCGCACGTCCGATTGCGGCGATGAACAGCCTGCGATTCGGACATTTGACCGACGAAAAACACGGGAAAAGAAATACTTCGATTTTAAAAGGCTGCGTTGACGGCATCGCGCATTACGGCAACGCATTCGGCGTTCCGACCGTCGGCGGCGAAGTCGTTTTTGACGAAGCGTATAATCTGAATCCGCTGGTCAATGCGTTTGCTTTGGGAATCGTCCGCAAAGACCAAATTTTCTTTGGCAAAGCCGAAGGCATCGGCAATCCGGTTTTATACGTCGGCGCGAAAACCGGACGCGACGGCATTCACGGCGCGACGATGGCGAGCGCGGAATTTGACGACGAAGCGTTGGAAAAACGCCCGACGGTGCAGGTCGGCGACCCGTTTTTGGAAAAATTACTTTTGGAAGCGTGTTTGGAAGCGATGCGTTCGGGCGCGATTGCCGGAATTCAGGATATGGGCGCGGCGGGTTTAACTTCGTCGTCGGTCGAAATGGCTTCACGCGCCGGAACGGGTTTGGAACTCGATTTAACGCTCGTTCCGCAGCGCGAAACGGGAATGACGGCGTATGAAATGCTGCTCTCGGAATCGCAGGAACGAATGCTGATTGTCGCCAAATCCGGGCGCGAAAAGCAGGTCGTTGACGTTTTCAAAAAATGGGATTTAGACGCCGTCGTTATCGGCAAGGTCGTCGAAGGAAATCGTTTGAAAGTTTTTCATAACGGCAATCTCGAAGCCGATATTCCGGTTGATATGGTAACGGATGCCGCGCCGAAATATAATCGCCCGATGAAGAGAGTGGAGAGTGGAGAGTCGAGAGTGGAGAGTCGAGAGTGAAATACAAAAATCTCTCCACTCTCCACTCTCCACTCTCCACTCAAACGACGCTTTGCGGAAACTGCTCGCGTCGCCGAATATCTGTTCCAAGCGTTGGGTTTATGAGCAATACGATACGATGGTGCGGACGAATACGGCGGTTTTGCCGGGCGCGGACGCGGCGGTCGTTCGTATTAAAGAGACGCGGCGGGCGGTTTCGATGTGTCTGGACGGCAACGGCAAATTTTCAGCGATAAATCCGCGTGAAGGCGCGAAACTGATCGTCGCCGAAAGCGCGAGAAACAACGTCTGCGTCGGCGGCAAACCGATTGCCGTTACGAATTGTCTGAACTTCGCTTCGCCTGAACGCCCTGAAGTGATGTGGGCGTTTTCGGAAACGATTGACGGCATCGCGGAAGCCTGCGAAGCGTTTGAAACGCCGGTTATTTCGGGCAATGTTTCGTTTTATAACGAAACTGAAGGGCGCGGGATTTTGCCGACTCCGACTATCGGAATGGTCGGTTTGATTGAAGATACGCGCAAAATTATCACCGGCGGATTTAAGTCGGAAGGCGATTTGATTGCGCTTTTGGGCGAAACGAAAGACGATTTGGCGGCGAGCGAATACGCGCAAACCGTTTTAGGTTTGACGACTGACGAACTCATCGCCAACGGCATTGTGCCGACGCTCGATTTAGATTTAGAAAAACGAGTTCAAAAAACCTGTCTCAAATTGGCGGACGCGCTTTTGGTCAAATCGGCGCACGACTGCTCGGACGGCGGGCTTGCCGTCTGTCTCGCCGAAAGCTGTTTTTCGTCGCTGAACCGGAAAGCCGTCGGCGCGGAGATTGAATTGAGAGACGAAAATTTATCGGCGGAAAGCGTACTTTTCGGCGAATCGCCGTCGCGCATCGTCATCAGTTTCGCGGTTGAAAAGCTCGAAAGTGTGCGGACGATGGCGCAAGAAAATGATTGCCCGTTTCAAATTATCGGGAAAGTTTCGGGCGAAAACTTGAAAATTAAATTTAACGAATCGGAAACGATTGCGGCTTCAATTTCCGAACTTGAAAACGCTTGGAAAACTTCTTTGGAAAAACAACTGGAAAACTGATTACGAATTGTGAAAAAATTAAAGTGTTGCAGTTTATAATTTTGATTTAAAAAAAGGTAAGTTTTAATTTTTATGCTTGATAAGTATTCAGATAATTTCACTTCGGAATAGATGAAAGATGAGAGATGATAACTGATAGATTTGGACGGCGGTTTTCTCTCTCATCTATTATCTATCATCTTTCATCTATTCCGAAGGTTCCATTCATCAGCATAAATTTTGGAAGCCTACCGACCAAAGCCTTCGTAATTTATAATTTGCATTATGGGAATAGATATTGACGTTGCCAAATTTCTCGTCTCGGCGCGGGAACGAAAAGTGAATTTTCAAAAATCGCTGATGCTCGGCAATCAACAGCTTCACGTTTTCGACGCTAAAACTTTAGGCGGCATTCTCGGCTTAAATGATTTTCCGCAGATTAAAAACAGCACGGAATTATTGCAGCATTTGGGCGCGGAAGAAGTTTCGGCGATGGATTTTTCCGATTACGAAGGCGCGGCGATTCTGCACGATTTAAATAAACCAATCGGCGACGAATTAAAGGAAAAATTCACATTTGTTTTAGACGGCGGCACGACCGAACACATTTTTAATTTTCCCGTCGCGCTCCGCAACGCGATGGAAATGGTCGCCGTCAGCGGGCATCTCGGCATTATCGCGGGCGGCAATAATTTTCTCGGACACGGCTTTTATCAATTCAGCCCGGAACTTTTTTATCGCACGTTGAGCGCGGAAAACGGTTTTCGCGTGGTCAGAATGATTGCGGCGGAAGTCGGCGGCAGATGGTTTGAAGTCGCCGACCCGAAAGACGTTAAAGGACGAGTCGAATTGATCAACGACCAGCCGGTTTATTTGATGGTTTTAGCCGAAAGAATCGAACTCCGACCGATTTTTGAAACTACGCCGCAGCAAAGCGATTACATCGAAATGTGGCACGGTGAAGCGGAAGGTAAAGCGGTTGCCAACGCGCCGGGAAAATTGAAAAACTTCTTGAAGAAAAACGAATTCGTCCGGCAAACCTTAATCAATTTCAAACAAAAACAAGCCGAAAACCAACTCCGCCGGGAAAAATCATTTTCTAATAGTCGGGTTTATAAATTAGTTGAAAAATAAAACTTTAAATCATTCAACAGACAAAAAAGCTGGTGTTTATCTCCACATTCCGTTTTGCCGTTCGCGCTGTTCGTATTGCGATTTTGCGACGGACATCTACAAAAACGCGGAAATCGTTGAAAGCTACGTCGCCGCGTTGACGAAAGAAATAGCTAATTTCCCGCACGAAAAAATTGTTGACACGGTTTATTTCGGCGGCGGAACGCCTTCGCTGCTGTCGGCAAAGCAACTCGAACGAATCTTAAAAATTGTCCACGAAAAATTTTTCGTAACGGACGACGCGGAAATTACGCTGGAGATGAATCCGGCGACGGTTTCGCTTGAAACATTGAAAGCGTATAAAAATCTCGGCGTAAATCGCGCCAGTTTCGGGGCGCAGACTTTTGACGACGCGGAACTGAAACGATTGGGGCGCAAACACACGGCGAACGACGTGCGCGAAACAATTGAACTGCTGCGGAAAGCGGATTTTCACAACGTCAGTTTCGATTTAATCGCCGGACTGCCGCGCCAAACCGTCGCCGATTGGCGGCGAAATCTGACCGAAGCGTTAAAATTGCAGCCCGAACATCTTTCGCTGTATATTTTGGAAATCTCCGAAGGCACACCGCTCGCCGAGCAGATTCGCACCGGGCGACAGCCGCTGCCGGACGAAGATGCCGCCGCTGAAATGTATGTGATTCTGCTCGAAGAAGTTGCGCGAAACGGTTTCGAGCAGTATGAAATCTCCAATTTTGCGCGAAACGGTTTCAAGCCGAAACACAATTCAAAATACTGGACGCTCGATGCCGTTTATGGTTTCGGTTGTTCGGCGCACTCATTTGACGGCGCGGATTTTCGCTATTCAAACGAGCGCGACACGGCGAAATACGTGGCGCTGATTGAGCGGGAAAATTCGGCGGTCGTTCACCGGGAAACGATTGAGGTCGCTTCGGAATTCGTTTTTCTCGGTTTGCGGCTGACGAAGGGAATTGATTTGAAAATCTATGAAAGGCGATTCGGCAAAAATCTAATTGAAAATTATCGAGAAGATTTGCAGCGTTTGGAAGAATTCGGTTTGATTGAGTTTGACGAAAATCGGTTGCGGTTGACGAAAAAAGGTTTCTTGTTTTCCAATGAAGTTTTCGCGGTGTTTGTTTAACGAGCGGAAACTTTTTGCCAATCGGCATATAAATAAAAGGGTAATCTGCACAATTCGGGCTGATGAGAAAAACGATTCGGAATAGATGACAGATAAGAGATAATAGCTGAGAGCTAAAATCGCCGTCCGAATCTATCAGTTATCATCTATTATCTGTCATCTATTCCGAAGTTAAATTATTTGAGAGGTTATTTCGCCCAAAATTTGAAACATCACCGATAAAAAGGCTGTGCGGCAAACCTTGAAAAACTGCGCCGATTGTCGAATATGTTTTGACAGGCGACGGAAAATAACAGTAAAAATATCATATGCCGATTTACGAATATAAATGTGCGGAGTGCGGGAAGCACCTCGAAAAAATGCAGAAGGTTTCCGACGCGCCTTTGATCGTTTGCGAAGTTTGCGGCGGAAAATTGGAAAAACAATGGTCGCTGTCAGGGATTCAGTTCAAAGGCGCGGGTTGGTATGTAACCGATTATTCAAGCAAGTTGAAGGAAAGTCCGGGCAAAACGGAAAACTTGGAAAAAGCGGGGAATTCGGAAAAATCCGAAACGAGCGAAAAATCCGAGAAATCCGAAAAGTCGGAAAAATCCGAAACGACCGAAAAAAGTTCGACCGCCGAATCAACCGCCAAGACCGAAAGCGCATCAAACAAATCAAACGACGCGGCGACGAGTTCCAAAAAAGAAACGACGGTGAAAAAAGATTGAGTTTTTTATAAAAAAATGAAAGTTTCGGCGACACGAATTTACGGGCTGATTTTGATTTTGGTTGTGAGTTTCGTTTGTGTTGACGCGCAATCGCGGCGCAACGCGGCTTCGACCGTTGACGCGGAAGGCACGATTTTGAGCGTCGTTGCTTCGCGGACGACCGAATCGAAAGAACCGATCAAAGTCGAAAGTCTTTTTCTTTACGAAAACGGCATCGAGCAGAAAATCAAAAATTTCAGCTTCGACCCGTCGCCCGCCAAAATCGTCATTCTCGCCGACAATTCGCAAACACTTCGCGCTGATTTGGAAGTATTGAAAAAAGCGACGATGGAATTCGCCTACGAAATTTTCGACGGCGACCAACTTTTTATCGTCGGCTATGACGAAAAGCCGGAAATTATTCAGGAATGGACGGACGACGCGAAAAAAATCGAGACTTCAATCGCCACTTATCGCAAAAAAGGCAACTCGTTTCTGTTCGATTCGCTGAGCGCGACGATGAACGAAATTTTGCTGCCGCTGATGCCCGGAACGCGCAAAACCGCCGTCGTGCTGATTAGTGACGGGCTTGACAGAGGAAGCAAAACCACTTTCGACAAACTTTTAAGCGAATTGCAGCAGCAAAATATCACGGTTTATGCCCTGCAAATTCCCGACCGCACGGGCGGCGCGTATCGGCGCAATCAGCCGAAGGCGAATAAGGTTATCGAACAATTAACCGAAGGCACGGGCGGGCGAATTTTCCCGCTCGAAGAAGCGAATACCGCTGCTAAATTTATCTGCGACGAACTGAAAAGAAATCGCTATCTGCTTTCCTATTCGCCGGTCAACACTTCTTCCTATGACGCGCGGCGCGTTTTTCTCATCGCCGACGAAGGAATTTCCATCCGCACGAAAAGTTTGCAGCCGCCGAACGTGAAATAATGATAAATGGTAAATTCTTTCTTCCATTTACCATTCACCATTTACCATTTACCATTATTTTTCTTGACATCGAGTGCGCCGTGTTCTACGTTTGAAGGCGAAAGAAATTCGTTATTTTTGTATAATGGGTAACGTCTTTTATTTTTCTGACGATACGCAAGGAGAGCAATCAAGTGAACGATTTTGACATTCCGAAGCCGCCGCCGCCCGACGACGGTCTTTCCAAAACTACGCCGAACGCCAATAACGCCGATTGGGGCAAGACCAATTATAAACATCCGTCGCAGCCGCCCGCTGAAGATTGGGGCAATACGGTAGCGAACGTCCGGCGCGACGATGCTGATTTCGGCAAGACTTTTATGCCCGGCTCGAACGCGCCGAAAGTTCCCGATTGGGGAAATACGCAGGGAAATATCAAACTTCCGCAGGACGATTACAGCGGAAACGCCGACAGTTATGGCGCGGCAAGCGGCGGCGGCGGCAATGATTACGGCGCGACGACACCTTATTTTCGGCTGCCTGACGCGGAACGCGCCAAATATGAGAATGTTCCGCTCACGCCGACGCAGGAAGCCGCCAAACAAAAGGAAGAGGAAAAACAAAAAGGCGGCGTGCCGTCGTGGATTTGGGTTTCCGGCGGACTGGCGGCGATGTTCGTTTTTTCGATAGTTATTCTGCTGCTCGCGTGGTATTTCATTTTGCGAAAAAGCGGTTACGAAGCGACGGTCAAAGGCGCACCGGCGGGCAGCAAAGTGCTGGTCGACGGGGCGTTTTGGGGACAGACCGTCGCCGACGGCTCGATAACTCTGTCAACGCTCAAAGCGGGCGCAGTCAAAAAAATTGAAATCAAACATCCGAACTGGCTGTGCCGCGAAGAAACCGTCAAAGGCGAGGACGGCGTAAACCCCGCGCCGATTATCGCGCAGTGCAAACAGGTCGCCAAAATCAGCAACGACTGTATCAACATCAAAGCCGCCGGTGCGGATGACATCGCCGAAAAATGTGCGAACAAGGCTCTGGACGAATTGCCGGGAGAGTTTTCGGTGGACAATTTACTGGCGGCGATGAACCTTTATATCATCCAGTTTGCCAGCGGAAAATTCGATATTCAGC
>JAJAYR010000079.1 GCA_026786155.1 Pyrinomonadaceae bacterium | reverse complement strand
ATTTTCCTTGACGCGAATTGAAGCGACCGTAAAAGCGATGCCCGAACCGCTTAAATCGGCGGTTTCGCCCGCGATAAAAAGATTTCTGGTCGCGTCCAGCCTGCCGGTTTTGCCCGTCGGTTCAAACGACACTTTAATCGCCACTTCCCGTTTGTGCCGCATTGAAGCGACCCGCGCAGACATTGATTTATTAAATTTCGCAATCAAATTTCTCAGCATTTACTTCTTTCTCACTTATAATTCGTTGGAGTTTAGAAAAACTGGGGGGCTAAGCAAGTTATAGCCTCTTTTGCGATAAATATCAACAGCTATTTTATAAATTTAAATTCTTCTTACATTTTCACCGGCTGACCTTTGTTGTCCCGGCTTTTTAAGGCGGAAGTTTTTTTGCCGTCGGCTTCAAAACCGAAGGATAATTTGCCCGTTTTGCCGTAGACGGCGGGCGTGGCGGTTGCCGCGTATTTCTTGCGGTCGGCGGAAATCTGAATTTGATAGTTGTAGCCGGTCGTGGCAGCCGTCACAATATCCGGCGGCAGAAAACCTTTGCCGATTAAAGCCGGCATATCGCCGTAAAGTCCGCCGTTTTGCAGCGCATAAACCATCTGCGCTTTGTGAACGCGCTCCAGCATCGCTCTGGCTTCTTCGTGATGAGTTTTAAGGCGGAGCGCGAAAAAATAATTTTTGCCTTCCTTTTTGACTTCCGTTTCCGCCTTTTCGTCAACTGTAACAATTGTCCAAACGCCGTTTTCCCGGCGGAGTTTGATTTCCTGCAATTTTATTTCGTCCGTTTCATTGTCGGGCAGTTTCGCGGTTACGGTCGCGCTGTCTTTGGAAATTATCTCGCCGTTAATGGCAATGTCAGCGGGAACTTGCGCGGCAAGCGGCTCAAAATCAACCTGCAATTCCTTCAGTTCCGCGTCGGTCAGACCTTCAATCGCCGGGCGCAGATTCGTTAAAAACATCGCTTCGCGGAATTTCCGTTCGCGCAGATTTTTATAAAAAACCCGGACGGTATCAGCGGGCGAATTCGGCTCGATTTTTATCGTCGTCTTTGACGTTTCATTCTTCGCGCCGTTCACGGTCAACGGCAAATCCGATTTAACAATCTCCGTTTCGCCGACTTTTTTTGTTTTCGTTTCCTTTGCCGCTTCGACCGCGCAGCCGCTGATTAACGAAGCGGTAAAAATTACGATTAGAAAAAGATTTCTGATTGGAAAAAAATTGCTGGACATTGATTTCTACTCCGAAAAATTTAGATTGATGGCTGAAAAATTTTGTGATTGCGGGAGAGTTTGCGCGACAGAAATAAAAAAAGTCCGCCGCGCTTTTCGATTATAGCGCGGCGGATGATGAAACGTAAAACAAAATTTTGCTTTATTCAATTATTTTATCGGCTTCGATTATTTTTTCTTGCCGGTCAAGAATAATTCACGCCCGACGTAATACAAAATCAGCGCGAGAATCCAGAACGGAATCATTCCGAGCCAGTCGGCGTTATCACCGGCGAAAAACGGATTGCCGGTTTTCGCCCACTCGCCGAAAATATCGGTCATCGCTTTGCCGCCTTTATCGGCAGCAACGCCGAGCATTGATTTCAATGAACTTGCCGCCGAATCGGGCAATTCATAAACGGAGAAAATCGCCACCAAAATTCCGGCAATCGCGCCGCCCGCGATATAGCCGGACGCAAGTAAAACACCGTTTGATTTATCGGTTTCGGCGATAAGTTCTTCTTCGGTCAGATTTTGATTGGCGAGTTTGCGCCGCAGGTAGAAATCAACCGCCCAGCGGACAACACCGCCGACGAAAATCGGCGCGGAAACGGCAATCGGCAAATATAATCCGACGGCGAAGGCGAGCGACGGAATACCGGAGAGTTCCAGCACGACGGCAATCATCACGCCTAACAAAACTAATCCCCAGGGCAACTCCTGGCTCAAAATTCCTTTGATAATATAACTTATCAAAGTCGCTTTCGGCGCGTTGTATTTCTCGACGCTCGCGCCGTTGGCGCGTTCCTTGACCGTGCCGTTAATTCCGGGGTCAACCAAATACGCCGGTCTGCCCTGCATATCAATCAGATAACGACCTTCGGGTCCGGCTGCCGCGTCGGTGTTATGCCAGACGCGATAGGTATTTTGGTCGTTTGTCGTCGCGTCGGGTTTTTCGCCTTTCAACTGTCCGTCGTCGCGGAGCAACTGCTCTTCGGGAACGCGAAATTCCTGTGAAAAAGTCGTCGGCTCGACTCGCTGATAAACGGTCGAAGAACTGTTTAGCTGAATCAAAATCGGACCGAGCAGCAACGCCGAAACGGTCGCTCCGATTAAAATAGCAATCTGTTGTTTCCAGGGCGTTCCGCCAACCCAGAAGCCGGTTTTCAAATCCTGCGAAGTCGTGCCGCCGTTCGAGGCGGCGATGCAGACGATGCCGCCGACCGATAAAGCTGTGACAAAATACGGGTCGGGCTGCGTCCAGCCGATAAGCAGAAAAACCAGACAGGTTAAAAGCAGAGTCGCCACCGTCATTCCCGAAATCGGGTTTGACGACGAGCCGATTTCACCCGTCAGACGCGATGAAACGGTAACGAATAAAAATCCGAAAACGATAATCAAAATCGCGCCGAGCAGATTCATCTTCAACGCGGGCGCGAAAGTGATGACGGTAATCAACGCCAGAATTCCGCCGATGACCCATTTAATCGAAAGGTCTTGGTCGGTGCGCGGCAAATTTTCGGTTTCGACGGTTTCGCCGGATTTCTTGCGAAAATCAGCGAGTCCGCCTTTCAAACCGTGCCAGATGGTCGGCAGCGAACGCGCCAGCGAAATCATTCCGCCCGCCGCCACCGCGCCCGCGCCGATGTATAAAACGTAAGTTCCCTGAATGCTGTCTCTGCCCTCAATCGCCATATCCGCGATGAGTTTCGTCGCGGCGGGCGCGAGCGGCGCGGCGAGTCCTTCGCCGAAATATCTAATCAGCGGAATCAGCACGAGATACGACAACGCGCCGCCCGCGAACATAATTCCGGCGATGCGCGGTCCGATGATGTAGCCGACACCGAGCAATGCCGGATTATTTTCGAGCGACATCGAACCGCCGCGAAACGGTGCTTCAAATTCCTTTCCGGGAACGTCCTTCCAGCCTTTGAAAACCTGCATCAGCGCGTTGAATAAAAAGCCGATGCCGAAACCGATGCCGATAATTTTCCCGCCGTTGGTCGCCGCGTCGTCCGCGCCGATTTTTCCGGCTTCAATCGAGGCGGCGCGGGATTCGGCACTTGCTCCCGCCTTCAAAACTTCCGCGCAAGCCGTTCCTTCCGGGTATTTCAGATAGCCGTGCTGGTCGCGTATCAAAGCGCGGCGCAGCGGAATCATCATAAAAATTCCCAGCAGTCCGCCTAAAACGGCGACGAGCATCACGCGCGAAAGTTCGAGGTCGAAACCCAGAATCAAAATCGCGGGCATCGTGACACCCAACCCGAAGGCGATTGATTCGCCCGCCGAACCAGCCGTCTGCACGATGTTGTGTTCGAGAATCGTCGCGTCTCTGACTCCTATTTTCGACAAAAGGCGAAACAGCGTAATCGAAATAACCGCCACGGGAATCGAAGCCGAAACCGTCAAGCCGACCTTTAGAACGAGATAGAGCGACGACGCGCCGAAGACGACACCGAGCAAAGTTCCGACAATCAGCGGAAAAATCGAAAGTTCGCGCATATTGACGACCGAAGCCGGAATATACGGGCGAAATTTCGCTAGAAAAGGATTATTCGTCATAAACGAAACAAAAGCCTCCGAAATAAAATTTTGAAACGGGAAAGTGTTTGATTAAAACCTTGCGTTAATTTAACTTGCAATTAAATTTGAAGCAAGCGAGTCGGGCGATGCGAGGAAGAAATTTACAGGGATGACAGGATAGACAGGGATAAGAAGATTTGGAAAAAGATTTAAATATCCCTATTCATCCTGTCATCCCTGTAAATTTTCTTCGCTTCTCTGCTAAACTAAGGCAATTTTTGAGGAGTTCAATATGACAAAAAACAAATCCTTCTTTGCGCCTGTGCGCCTTTGCGGGTTAATTCTTTTCATCTCTTTGGCGGCTTTTGCCCAAAACATTCCCGCGCCGAAAGACGTTCTCGGATTTACGCCCGGCGACGATAGAAAACTCGCGTCGTGGTATCAGATTACGGATTATTTCAAAAAACTCGATGCCGCGTCCGACCGCGTGAACTTTGAGGAAATCGGCAAATCAACTAATGGCAATCCGTTTGTCTACGCGACGATTTCCGCGCCGGAGAACTTAAAGAATCTCGAAAAATACAAACGAATTAACGCCAAACTCGCCGATCCGCGCTTGATAAAATCAAACGCCAAACTCGCCGCCGATTTAATCAAACAGGGCAAAACGATT
>JAJAYR010000078.1 GCA_026786155.1 Pyrinomonadaceae bacterium | reverse complement strand
GCACAGCAAAAATTAAGAGAGTAACGACCGGAAAGGCTTCGCCTTTCCGCCCATCGGCGGGCAAAGCCCGAAAAAAAATTCGCCGCGTAACATCAGTAAAACAATTTAGCCACGAATAACACGAATAGAAATAAAAAAATCTAATTCGTGTTATTCGTGGCTAAATTGTTTTACTGATTTACCTGCGAATCTTCTCCAAAACCGCTCGCGCCGCGCCGATTGGGTTTTCGCTTTTGACTTCGACGCGCAAAATGCCGTTCGGCGAAAAATTTGCCGTTTCATTGGTTGATAAAAACTCCATCAATTTTTCCGGCGCGACTTTGGCGTTTTCGCCGAGTTTGATTGCCAGACCGTTCTGGGCTTTATCAACCGAAACGACGTGCATCAGTTCAGCCTGTTTTCTCAGCCGCGCATACTCGAACAGATTATTAACGGAATCAGGCATTTTGCCGTAACGGTCATTGATTTCCGCGTAAATTTGCTGCAAAATGCTTTCCGAATCAGCCGATGAAATGCGTTTGTAAGTCCGCAAACGCTGCGAAGTTTCGTTGATATAATCCTGCGGAATCGAAACGTCCACGCCCAAATTTATCGAAACACTCGTTTCGTCTTCGACCGTTTCGCCCTTCAATTCCTGAATCGTGCGCTCCAGCATTTTCGTATATAAATCGAAACCGAGCGCGTCCAACTGTCCCGATTGCTGACCGCCGAGAATATTTCCCGCGCCGCGTAATTCCAAATCTAAAGCCGCGATTCTAAAGCCCGCGCCCAAATCAGAGAATTCACGAATCGCGGAAAGTCTGCGCCGCGCAATCGGCGTTAATTCGAGTTCCGACGGAATTAAAAGATAAGCGTAAGCGCGGCGATTCGACCGACCGACGCGACCGCGCAATTGATAAAGTTGCGAAAGTCCGTAATTGTCGGCGCGGTTGATGATAATCGTATTGGCGCGGGGAATGTCTATGCCGTTTTCGATAATCGTCGTGGCGACCAAAACATCGTATTTGTAAGCGACGAAATCAAGCACGGCGTTTTCCATTTCCTTTTCGTTCATCTGCCCGTGCGCGAAAATTATGCGGGCGTTCGGGACGATTTTATTGACGTGCGCGGCGATTGATTCGATGGTTTCGACGCGGTTGTGAATGAAAAATACTTGACCGTTTCGCGCCATCTCCAATTCAATCGCCGATTTGATTACGCCTTCGGAAAACTGCACGACCTGCGTATTGATCGCCAATCTATCGCGCGGCGGCGTTTCAATCACCGACATATCACGCATTCCGAGAAGCGACATATTCAAAGTTCTGGGAATCGGCGTTGCCGAAAGCGTCAAAACATCAACCTTCTTTTTCAACTGCTTCAATTTCTCTTTGTGCGCGACCCCGAAACGCTGTTCTTCGTCCACGACGACCAAGCCGAGTTTCGGCATTTTGACATCGTTCGATAAAATCCGGTGCGTTCCGATTAAAATATCAACTTCGCCCTTTTCGGTTTTTTCGACGACTGATTTTTGTTCTTTCACCGACCGAAAGCGCGATAAAAGTTCGGTTTTGACGGGAAATGCGGCGAAACGGTTTTTGAAAGTTTCCGCGTGCTGATAAGCCAGCACGGTTGTCGGCGTTAAAATGGCGACTTGCTTGCCGTCCATCACGGCTTTGAACGCCGCCCGCATCGCCACTTCGGTTTTGCCGTAGCCGACATCGCCGACGATAAGCCGGTCCATCGGCACGGCAATTTCCATATCTTGCTTGGTATCTTCAATGGCGGCGGCTTGGTCGGTCGTGAGTTGATACGGAAAAGCGTCTTCAAACTCGATTTGCCAGGGCGTATCGCCGGAAAAAGCGAAGCCCTGCACCAATTTTCTTTCGGCGTAAAGTCGCAATAATTCATCTGCCATATCGCGCATCGCGCGTTTCGCTTTCGCCTTCGTTTTCTGCCAGCCGAGTCCGCCGAGTCTGTCCAAAGTCGGCTGCGTCGCTTCGCCGCTTGAGTAACGCGAAACTAAATCCAATCTTTCGACGGGAACGAAAAGTTTCGTGTTTTCGGCATAAACAAGCAGCATAAACTCGCGCTCCGAGCCTTGCGCCGTGATAGTCTGCAAGCCTTCAAAACGCCCGATGCCGTGGTCAACGTGAACGACGAAATCATTCGGTTTCAAATCGCGGAAATCGGAGATAAATGCGCTGAGTTTGCTTTTTGTTCTTTGTCTTTTGTCTTTTGTCTTTTGGAATTCCGCCTGCATTGATTCGCCGAAAATGTCGGTTTCGGTGAAGACGGTTAAGTTTAAAGACGGAATTTCAAAACCGCCGGACAAATCGCCGACGAGCAGGGAAGTTTGAGGAATCGAAACGTCGTAATCGCGCAGAATTTCGGCAAATCTTTCGGCTAAACCGTGAGTTTGAAAAACGAATTTGGAATTTGGAGTTTGAAATTTAGAATCTCGAACAAGTGAAGCGATGTCGCCGTGAAACTTGCGCGTCGAGCGCGAGCCGATTTCAATTTCAACGGATTTTTCGGCGGTCGGAAATAAAAATAAAGGTTGTTTGGACATTTTCGGTATTGAATTTTTTAGTCTTTCGGCGGGAACAAATCGAATTCTACCCAGAGCCGCCTGACGCAAACGAGAATTTCGCTGTTGAGTTTTAAGGTTTCAACCGTCGCTCTGCCGCAGACGGTTTTGCCAATGATTTTAGTTTTGTCATCGCTGAATTTGAAATGTCTGTTCCAATTTTGCCTTCGCGGATTATAAAGTCTGATGCGCCGTCCGGTTTTTTCGTCAAACCCATAAATTTTTGCCGATTTGTGCGAGTTGCATTCACGACACGCCAGCCACAGATTTTCTTCCGTCTCCGTTCCGCCGCCCGCGACCGGCTGAAGATGTTCGATTTCCAAAAATGTCGGATTCAGGTTTTGCGGAAGCAGACAATATCCACAGCGATTTTTTGCTTGACGGCGAATTTTCCCTTGCAGTTTCCGCGAGATTTTGCTCATTTCAAGTCGTCAACCGATTTGATTAATCCGCGCCGCAGGGCTTCGTTAATGCCTTGTGCCTTTCGCAGCAAAGCGATTCGATAAACTTGCTGAAAAAAATCCAATTCTTTTCTTTCCGCATCCGCCAATGTGCCGGCTTGATTTTTATCTAAAAGTCGGCTGTGTCTTGCCGATTGATTTTCGGGAATCCACAATTTCGCCGCTTCCAAAACCTCTTCGTCGGAATTTGGCGCAAGCGGATTTTCAGATTTGTTTTGGGGGAAATTTTGCAGCCTTTCCGAAACCACTTCGTCAAAAGTTCGCTTTGATTGTTGGGCAGATTTCGACAAATCGAGATAAATTTTTTTCGGTAGATTCAGCGTAACTTCCATATCATTAAAAATAGCGAAAATCGAAGGGTTTAGCAATTTTTACTGTTCACACTACTTGAAATTGCTCGTCGGTCTGCGCCGCCGTTCTGCCGAGTGCGCGAAGTTCGATGCGCTGTTTGTCGGCGAGTTTTTCGCGCAATTCCGCGCCGCTCAAAAATAATTCGTTCGGTGCGAGTCCGATGTCGTCGGCTTCGGTGATTTCCGCGAAATGCTTTTCGATTGTCTCGTAATAATTCGATAAAGTTTGCTCGACTAATAAAGGTTCGTCAACGATAAAAATCGCGTCTTTCAGATAATCGAAAACGCTCGCGCTTCGCGGATTAACGAGTGAAATAAAGAATTCCCAGCCGGAAAAATCTTCGCCTTCATCGGCGAATTGGGTCCGGTCTTTCAAATTCCGCGCAAATCTTTCGTCGTCGAATCTTTCGCGGGCGAAAAACGCCCAATCCTTAAAATCTTTCGCGGTCGCGGAAAATTCGCGCATCGGAGCGACGGAAATTTCACTCAATTGTCTGATGGAAAGCTGCGTTTCCGCATTGAATTCTCGAATCGAATCAATCGTATCGCCGAAAAATTCGAGCCTCACGGGATTTTCCTGCGTCGGCGACCAGACATCAATAATGCCGCCGCGCACCGAAAACTCGCCGACCGATTTCAAAGGTTCTTCGCGGACGTAGCCCGATGCGATAAGTTTTTCGATTAATTTTTCCGGCGCGAAATCTTCGTCGCGTTTGAGATGTGCGCCCAAGTTTTTCATCTCAACCGGCGCAACGGTTTTCGTAATCAGAGACTTTGCCGAAACAATCAAAAAATCCGGCGCGTTCTGCGCCAATCGCCACAGCGTCAAAGCGCGTTCTTCCTGCGTTTCGGCGTGCGGCGAAACGCCGGAATAAATGTCGGTTTCAAAAGAGGGAAGAGTCGAGAGTCGAGAGTCGAGAGTCGAGACTGAAGATTTTTCCTCTCGACTCTCGACTCTCCACTCTCCACTCCAAAAATCGAGGTCGCATTCCCACGTTTCGAGTTCTTTATTCGTATCGGCGACGATGACGAAAGTCTTTTTTGTTTCGGTCTGAATTTGCGATAAAACGTATGCTTTGGCAGCGATGGAGGTTAATCCGCTGAGTGAGACGATGCGTGTTCCGCGCTTTATTTCGTCGCGCAAACGCGCCAATTCCGGCTGGATTTCGGTTGAAAAACTCATATATGAAATCACAGATTAGCATAAATGAATTAACGACGAAAAAACCGAACGGCGTTCAGAGTTTTGAGTTCAGAGTTTTGAGTTCAGAGTTTTGAGTTCAAACTTTAGTTTGCCAACCGCCGCGCTTCGCGGTCGGTTTCACACGCTGAAGCGTGAACTCCAAACTTTGAACGCCAATCAACAGCCGCAACCGAGTTCGGCAAACCATCCGAGTTTGACTTCGCTTTCGGCGATTTTTACGCCGTTGCGCCTTTTGATGAACTTGCCTTCGACGACTTTTTCAGTTTCTTCCGGTTCGAGATAGACGAAGTTTCGCGTTTCGATAAAACGTCCGGTGAACGAATAGCTGATGCCTTTCAAGCGTTCGGTTTCAAACTGAATCTGCTCGCCGCCGATGCTTATTTTGGTGAATTTGAATTCTTTTTTAGTCAGCACGAAACCTCCCGGCGCAATCGGTTTGCCGTATTCGTCTTCGTTTTCGGTGCGGTAATTTTTGTTCGTGATGTTGAAATGTTCAAAATTTTCAAAGCCTTTCGGTGTTTTGTCGGCGATGTAATAAAAACCTTCGGCATCGAATTTCGCCGCTTCGTCGTCTTTTTTGACGTCGGCATTTGAACAATCGGGTTTTTCCTCAATCGTCGCTGCCGAAGTAAAATCGTGAAAGTTCTTTAAATCAGGCTGAATTATTTCAGCTTGCGGCGGCGCGGCGGTTCGGCGATATTTCCAAATCGCAAAAACTCCCAAACTAAACAGAAAAGCCGTTAAGCCAACGGTCAAACGGAACAGATAGATTTTTGTTTTCATAATTGGTTAAACCTCTCGCGTAAAATTGATAGACGAGCATTATAGGCGGCGCATTTTTGAAATCTAACGCGCCTGTCAACGTCGCGCGGCTGTGGCATTCCACAGAATAATGAAAGCCGAAAATTGCCGAATACGAGTCGCTCAACTATAATTTTCTTACATCGAAACCGATACAAATTATGAAAATTGCTGAATTTAACGAAATCGTCGAACCGAACGACCAGACCGAAGCCCGCCGCGAACATCTCGAAAAACTGCGCCAACTCGTCGGCAATGTTTATCCGAATAAATACGACCGTTCAAAGATTACGGGCGCGGAAGATACGATTTCAAACGTCCTGCATTTCGCGCCGATTGCCGAAGTCGTCAGCGAAATTAAGGCGCACGTGGCGACGCTCGCCGAACGCGAAAAACCGAATCCCGAATTAAAGGAAAGTTTGAATGCGAAGCTAAAGGATTTGGGCAATGTCCGGGTTTCCGGGCGGCTGACGACGACCCCGCGCACGATGGGCAAAGCGGCGTTCGTTCACCTGTCGGACGGCGTGAATCGCTTGCAGATTTACGTTCGGCGCGACGATGTTAAGGCAGTAGAAAACGGAAAACGGAAAGTGGAAAGTGAAGAAAAGAGCGAAGATTTGAATGCAACTAAAGATTCGGAAAACTTTCCACTAAATTCCGGTTGGGATTTGTTTCAATTGCTCGACGGCGGCGATTTTGTCGGTGTCGAAGGCTTTTTGTTTCTGACGAACACGGGCGAACTTTCGATTCACGTCGAAACTTTACAGTTTTTGGCGAAGGCTCTGATGCCGATGCCCGATAAAATGCACGACATTGCCGACCCGGAAATCAGTCGGCGTTATCGTTACGTTGATTTGATCGCGTCGAGTCTGCGTAATAAAACCGACGAAGAACTTGAAGAGGAAAAACGAACCGGCGTTAAAAAGTTGACGACGCGCGAGGTTTTTGAACGTCGCGCCAAACTCATCAGCGGAATGCGCCGCTTTTTAGACGACCACGATTATATCGAAGTCGAAACGCCGATGCTCACGCCGAAAGCGACGGGCGCGGCGGCGAAACCGTTTGCGACGCATCACAACGCGCTCGACATT
>JAJAYR010000077.1 GCA_026786155.1 Pyrinomonadaceae bacterium | reverse complement strand
TTGGACTCTGAAAAAAGAAAAATACCTTGAAACTTTTGCTTACCTGCTTACATTTGTCAATAAGAAGCAGACGTGAAAAAAAAATAACGGCGGCAGAAAATCTTTAATTTAACAATGACGGATAAATCGTTATTTATCGCCTTTCACCTTTTACTTTTAACCTTTTTGCTTTTGACCGTTTTATCGCGCGACCGCACCAGATATTTGAGTTCGGTCATAAATTCGGAAACGTCTTCAAATTCGAGATAAACCGACGCGAAACGGACGTAAGCCACTTTGTCGAGTTCCTTCAAACGCCGCATAATAATTTTGCCCAACTCGCTGGTCGGCATTTCGCGGTCGGTTGATTCCTGCGCGTTTTTTTCCACGTCGTCCACGATTGATTCGAGCTGCGAAGCGGAAATCGGGCGTTTCTCGCAGGCGCGGAGCAAGCCCGCCATAATTTTGTTGCGCTCGAAAATTTCGCGTCTGCCGTCTTTTTTAACGACCATATACGGAATTTCGTCAATCCGTTCGTAGGACGTAAAACGGCGGCTGCACTGAAGGCATTCGCGCCGCCGCCGAATCGAATCGCCGTCTTTGGCTTCGCGCGAATCAACCACTTTATCTTCCAAAAATCCGCAGAATGGACATTTCATAAGTTTCAGGTTCAAGGTTTCAGGTTCATGGTTTCAGGTTCAAGGTTTGCTTCAATCAACCTTGAACCTGGAACTTGGAACTTGGAACTTCTTTTTCGCCCTCTTCGATTTCTTCGACGGCGTGTTCCGAATCAAGCAGACTCTTGAATCGCGCCACGCTTATATCGCCGTGCAGAAAATAGTAAATGCCGAAGATAACGGCGGGCGCGAAATAGACGAGGTGCATCGCAATCGCAGTCGCCGCCGCCTGTTCCTGCGACACATTCAGAAATATCAAACCGCCCGCCGTTGCCGCGTGAAATGCGCCCGCCGCGCCGCCCGGCGTCGGCACGACCGAACCGATTGCCGCAAAACCCATCACAAACAGCGCATCGCTGAAACCGAGCGGCAAATCAAACGCCAGCATTACGAGCCACGTCGGAATCGCAATCGAAAACCAGAGCAGAAGCGTCCAGAATGTAACCAAAATAATTTCGCGCCAATCCTTCAAAACCTGTAACGAAATTGCCAGTTGCGTCAAAAGGCTCAAAAAGATTTTTTGAACGCGCTTCGGAATAAACTTTCGGTCGGAAATTCGCGCGAACCAACCGATAAATCGTTCCGAGTATTTCTGATAAAAATACAACCCCAAAAATCCGACGGCGACACCGACGAGCATTAAATTGCCGACGAGTTTGACGTAGCCGAATTGGGCTTCGTGTTCGGGCGGCACGTTAAACCAGATGAGATTAACGGCGAAAAAACATATCAAAGACGCTAAATCGAAAATTCGTTCGACGCCCAAAGTTATCAGCGCAACGGATGGACGAACGCGCCGGTCGCGCATCGGCAGCCACATCGGGCGGACGATTTCGCCGACTCTGCCGACCAGAAAAACCGCCGCGTAACCGACCGTCGTCGTCGCAAACAGTTCTTTGAGCGAAGTTTCCGTAATCGGCGCGAGCAAAACCTGCCAGCGTTTCGCCCGCAAAAGATAACCGAAACAAACTATCAGCGTCGCTGAAGTTAAATAAATCGGGTCAGCCTTTCGCAAACTCTGGCTGACTTCCTGCCAATCGAGATTGCGCCCGAAAAACCAGAAAATGAAAACGGCAAATAAAAATAGAAATATGAATTTTAGAGACTTTCGCAAATCCTGCTCCGAACTTGGCGAGATAAAAATATAAAAATTAAAATTGGCGTAACATCTCGCTAAAAACTCAAGATACATTATTTGCCCGGAAAATTACAGCGATATTGCCGGGTAATTGAAGAACCACGGTTCGGGATATTTATCGGAACTTTTCTTTTTCGGCTCTCGTAACAAAATCTTGACAAAGCGGTTTTTTGGTTTTGTTGCTTTAATCAATGGCGTTCAACTTCGCGGAGAACATAAAATTTGGAAGCAGTAAAAGCAGTTGCAGCAACCATTAACGGTGCGGAACTCGTTCGGCGATGCCGTGCCGGAGACGGTTCGGCGTGGGAGGAAATCGTGGCGCAGTTTTCGCGGCGAATTTTTAATCTCGCCTTTCGCTTTACGTCGAGCGTCGAAGCCGCCGAAGATTTGACGCAGGAAGTTTTTATACGGATTTACCGGACGCTCGAACAATACGACGCGAAACAGGGCGATGTGGCGAATTGGCTGATGCGGCTGGCGCGAAATTTGATAATTGACGATTACCGGCATCGGCAGCGCAATCCGCAAAATTCTTACGCCGATGATGTCGAAGACCATACGTTTCATCTGCGAGCCGTCGGAACTTCGGCGCACAAGGAAATCGAACGGCGCGAACTCGCCGCGCAGGTGCAGGAAGGCATTGATAAATTACCGGCGGATTTGCGAACGTGCGTGATTTTGCGCGACATCGAGGAATTAACTTATCAGGAAATCGTGGATTTGCTGAAAATTCCCGAAGGCACGGTCAAATCGCGTATCAATCGCGGACGCATTGAACTGGCGAAGATTTTAAGAAGAATGCGCGTGGTAAATATTTAGAACCGAATCGAGCCGCGCACGAATAGTAATAAATGCGAATAAAATTGTTCGCCGATTAAATAAACCGATGTAAGAAGTTACGATTTATGCAGTATGAAAAGGAAAATTTAGTTGATTGTTCAAGGTTCGAGGAACTGCTGATTGATTATTTGGATAATGCTTTGGACAAACCGACGCGAGTGGCGATGGCGGAACACGCTCTGCGCTGCCCTCTGTGCCACGCACTTTTGAACGAAGTGAAAAGCGCGGTCGAAGTTTGCCACGGAATCGCCGCGCCGAAACATTCGCTGACGCATCTCGAAGCCCGCATAATTTCGATGACCACGCCCGAAACTGCGATGGTGTGCGCCGATTTTGAAAATCACCTGACCGATTATCTGGACGGATTTTTGCCCGCCGCCGTTTTTCACCGCTGGGAACGCCACGCCGTTTTGTGCGAAAAATGCACGGATTTGCCCGGCGAAGTCGTCCGCTCGATTGCCGCCTGTTACACCTATAAAACCGAAGAACTGCCGCTGCCGGAAGGCTTGCACGCGAAGATTTTGCAGGCGACGATTGGCACGGAACGCGCTAAAGACGTGCAGGCATCGTGGATTTCAAACGCGGTCGAATGGCTTCGCGGCGTTCGTTTCCCGATTCCGCTGCCGCAGCTCGCGCCGGTCGCAATGATTTTGATGTTCGCGTTTTTCGTGTTCAGCCAGACGGTTTCCGCCGACGGTTCGATTAGCGGAATGTATCAGAAAAGTTTTGAACTCGCCGGACAAACTTATAAACAAAGCGCGGATATAATGTTCGGCGAAAAATTGCCTGAACAAATCGAACAAAAACCAAATCAGCCGCCGATTCAGGGAACTTATATCAACAACGAGGAAAGGAAATAATGAATTGTGCATATCACGGGCAAAATGCGGCGGTCGTCAACTGTAACGGATGCGGGAAACCGCTCTGCCCGTCGTGCGACCATCGCGTCAAGGGTTTTCCGTATTGCCAGGATTGCATCGTTTCGGGCGTGGAACTTTTAAGAAATTATAATCAAGCCGCTTACGCGCCGATTATAAAGCGACAGACTTCGCCGTTCGTCGCCACGCTTTTGTCTATGATTTGTCCCGGACTCGGCGCGGCGTATAACGGGCAGACGACCAAAGCGCTGGTTTATTTCGCCGTTTTCGCCGGACTTTTTCAGATGGCAATGCTGACCGGCGGAATGCCGCTGTTCGTTTTCGGCTTTATCGGAATGTGGCTTTTCGCCGCGCTCGACTCTTTCCGAACGGCTAATCTGCTGCGTTCGGGCGTTACGCCGAACGCGGCGGAAGATTTTATCGTGCAGCGGTTTGCGGGCAATCCGAAACTTTGGGGAATCGTCTTAACCGCGCTCGGCGCGACATTTTTCTTGAACGCATTTTTTAATCTGCGCGGTTTGATGCGCGGCGTTCTGCCGGTTGCGCTGATTGGTTTCGGCATTTACCTTTTGCGCGATTTTGTTTTCAAACCGAAAGAACAAAAGCGTGATTGGGACAAGTATGAACCGCAGACGAACACGCCGACTTTTGCCGCCGCGTTCGCCGAAACGAACTATTCGTCCAAGGATTTTGATTCGCAATTTGAATCGCCAAATGATTTTGCAACCGAAAACCGCGTTCCGACGTGGAAGAACCGGGCTTAAATTTTGTATGATGGAAAAGGCACGGCTTTCGTGATATATAAATAATGTGCGCCGTGCCGAATCGGTCGAAAATTTCAGCAGTAAGGAATTTCCAAAATTATGTCAATTTTATACAAAGCCGCCGGTTGGGGAAGCATTTTCGCTATTCTGGCTCTGATTGTTACATTTTTGAAACAGATAATCGCGCTGGTCGGTCAGTTGCTGGCACTTATCAGTTTTTTTATGTTCGCCGTTAAAATTATCATCGTGCTGGCTTTCATCGCGGTTATCGCCGGAGTCGGATTCTTGGTTTTCCGCAGTTGGAAAGCAAGCCGACAACCGAAGAGTTAAGCCGCCGGACTTCAAATAATACCAGCATTTAAACGCGGGCAATCGTTAAAATAATCGGGATGTTTGCTTTCCGCGATTGCCTGTGTTACCGTTTTACTTCCAGACCAAAAACAATATTTACATTTTGGTATCAAAAACCCCCTGAGAAAGCGTTATGTGTTTTTAAACACCGACGCTTTCGACAAGGAATTCGCGTCAGTCGCCATTTGGCTGTGCTTTCGTGATTCCAAGCAATTTGAAGAGAAGCAGTATTTTTCAAATTGCGTAAAATCATAAGATAAGGAGCAACAAGCATAATGCACCAGGACGACAAGTTCTATAATTTTCTTTTATCGCATTTTAATAAAACAAAACAATATGTCAGTCAGGCGGAAATCTCAAAGAGAATTTCCCAATTCAGCATCGCCGCTATTATTTTAACAGTCGGCATTTTTTCAACAGTATTTATAAAAAACAATATATCAGCCCAATCGGAAACAAATAATTCCGCGCCGATTGCTCAATCAAAAAAACAATCAAAAGCCGAATATAAATCAATTAACTACGCGCGTCCGGTTTCTTCGGAAAGTTTTTCCATCAACAGCGGCGGACCGATTGACAGTTTGACCGAAAACGAATCGGAAGCCGAAGAAACCGCGATGGAAAGCCAGCTTCGTCTTATCGAAACGACCGGCAACCCGACGTTTCTGCCGGCAATGTGGTCGCATCTCGGCAAAATCAACAACGAGTTCGGTTATCGGCGCAACCCGTTCGGCGGACGCGGCTACGAATTTCACGCCGGAATGGATATTGACGGCGACCGGGGCGATTTAGTCGCTGCGCCCGCCAACGGCATCGTTACCAAAGCCGGTTGGGAAGGCGGTTACGGCAATCTAATCGAGATTGACCACGGCAACGGTTTGACGACTCGTTACGGGCATCTTTCGAGAGGCGACGTGCAAGTCGGCGACACCGTGCAGCGCGGACAGCTTATCGGGCTAATCGGCTCGACCGGACGCTCGACCGGACCGCATCTGCATTACGAACTGCGCTTAAACGACAAACCGATTAACCCGCGCCGCTTTCTCCCGCCCGAACCGGCGGAAATCAAAGCATTGAACGCGGAATAAGTAATTTTTACATTCCAATAAAAAAGCAGGCTAAATCGGCTTGCTTTTTTTATTTTGCCCGCAGTTGCAAGGTATTTTTGACAATTATGCGTAAAATTATTTTCACGATATTGAATAAATTTTCGACATCCGTTTCGGCGTTCGCCGTTTTGCCGTCGTCGGTGTCTTTGGCGGTCGCGTTTCCCGAAAAAGGAATATTCACGCCCGACTAAATCGGCAATTTGCCGCTGGCGAGTAAAAGTTTGAAAATCCAGCCTCTCGCTCCAGTCAAAACTCGTCTCATTTTGTTGACTTGCTAAAACTCTTCTAACATTCAACCGTTGCCCGTCCATCTAAAAAAATATAAATTGTTCTAGCTTTTTATTGTAATTCGATGCTATATTCAATGTTGCGGGGTTTGTCCTTTCAAAATATTCCTACCCGGTAAAACTCAAAAACTACGTTACGATTCAATTTTTCCAAGTAAAATTTTGTTTTCTTAATCATTCCCAATTTATGAATCAAGAAAGACTTTCCAAGTTTTATAAACTCGCCGTTATTTTTGTCGGCGGGCTATGTTTAGCCTGGACATTTTTTAATCTGCCGAAAATCGTGTTCAGTTGGGACTTTCTGCTGCTGCTGGTTTTCGCCCTGCTGGTTACGCCGCGAATGAGCATCGCGCTGCCGCGTTCAAAGTTTATTCTGAGTTTTTCCGATTCGGTGATTTTTCTCGCCTTTATTTTCTACGGTGGCGCGGCGGCGGTTTTGCTGGCGGCAATCGAAGTGGCGGCGAACTGTTTCTACCTGCGAAAAAAAGGGATAGCATTCGGAAAGATGATGATTTTCTCGAATGTTGCCATCAGCGTAATTTCGACCGCCGTCAGTTTCGCGGCGTGGTCGGCTTTGACGAGTTTCCTGAATTTAGATGTGAAATTTACTTTAACGAGTGATTTAATCGCCGCGCTCGGTTTTCTGGCAGTCGTGCAGTTTTTCACCAGTTCGAGCCTGGTTGCCTGTTTATCGTCTATGATTACCGCAGATTCGTCTTGGCAGATATGGAAACGCGATTGTTTTGCGAGTTCGATGACGTATATCGCGGGCGCGAGTCTGGCTTTTATCGTCTATAAAGTTATCGAGTCGGCGAATTTTCTGACGACCGCGCTGGTCGTTTCGGTGATGGGCATCGTTTATGTCAATTATCGCCGGACGGTCAAGGAAATTAATAAATCAATCGCGCAAGCCGAACAAGCCGACCGCGAGAAAAACGCCGTCGTCGAGTGGAAAGCGCAGGAAGTAAAACATCACGCCGCCGAACTCGAACGGCTTTTGCTAAAGGAAGAACAGATTAACGAAGCGTTGATGCAGAGTAAAACCGCGCTCGAACACGCCGCCTATCACGACTTTCTGACCGATTTGCCGAACCGCACTTATCTGGTTGAACGGCTCAACCTGCTCATCGAAATCGGCATCGAAATCTCTCACAAGTATTACGTTTTGTTTCTTGATTTGAAACGCTTCAAAAGCATCAACGACCGGCTCGGTCATAACGTCGGCGACCGCATTTTGAAACTCGTCGGCAAACGGCTCGTGCGGCTTTTGCGAAAGGAAGATACGGTGGCGCGGCTCGGCGGCGACGAATTCGCCATTATTCTCAACGATTTAGCTTCGGTCGAAGAAGCGGAATGGTTCGCGGCGCGGGTTTATGAAAAACTGACGCAGCCTTTTTTTATCAGCGGCAACACGGTTTTCTCCGATTTGCACATCGGCATCGCGCCGTTCGATGCCGAGCATCACAAACCCGAAGACATTCTGCGCGATGCCGACATTGCGATGCACCACGCGAAGGATAATTCGGTCGGCACGGCGGTTTTCGACAAAAAACTCCGCGCCCTTTATCTGGAAAAAATCAGTCTCGAAGCCGATTTGCGGTTTGCCATCGAGCGCGGTGAACTTTCGATGCACTATCAACCGCTGATTACTCTGAAGGACGGCGGGCTGATGGGTTTTGAAGCCCTTCTGCGCTGGAATCATTCAAAAAAAGGAATGATTCCGCCGACGCAGTTTATCCCGATTGCCGAAGTTTCGGGATTGATTATTCCGATTACGAAATGGATTTTAGGCGAAACCTGCTGGCAGATTGCCGAATGGCAGCAACTCGCCGCTTCATACAGCGATTTGCTGGTCAGCGTGAACATTTCGGGCAAGCATCTGACCGATGAAAGTTTAGTGGACGACGTGCGGCAGGCTTTGGAAAATTCTAATCTATCGCCGTCGTCGCTGAAACTGGAAATCACGGAAAGCGCGACGATGGACAATCCCGAACAATCAATCCAAATTCTGCACAATCTGAAAAAGCTCGGCGTTCAGCTTTCGATTGACGATTTCGGGACGGGTTATTCGTCGCTCAGTTACCTGCACCGGCTGCCGTTCGACGCACTAAAAATTGACCGTTCGTTCGTTTCGGAAGTCGGCGAGCGCGGCGAAAATTCGGAAATCCTGCAAACGATTGTGTCGCTGGCGAAAAACCTGCGAATGCGGACGTTCGCCGAGGGCATCGAAACCGAAGCACAGCTTGCCGTCCTGCAAAACCTCGGCTGCGATTACGGGCAAGGCTACCTGATGTCAAAACCGCTGCCGACGTTTCAGATGGAAAAACTTCTTTACCAAAATCACAACTGGCTTTCCGCCGCCGAAACGGAAACGAGCGCGTCGCCGAACGATGCGGCGACTTCTTTTTCAAGCACGAAAAGCGAATCAATATAACTTCAGCTCAAGAGAAAACAATCGCCACGAAAAGGCACAGAAAACACAAAAAAGAAGATTATAGCGGTTGGCAAATTGACGCGATGTTCTGAGTTACGACTTAAGGCGGCTCTTCCACCCTGCGAAGCCGCCGCCTGAAGGCGGAACTCAGAACAGCCGCGCAAAATTGAAACCCGCTGTAAAAATTTCTTTTTTGTGTTTTCTGTGCCTTTTCGTGGCTAATTTTTCTTTTCCCGAATTGCCCTCAATTAGTTTCTTTGACGAAAAGTTCTTCCAGGGATTGTCTGACCGGCTGAATCGAAATCAATCTGCCGCCGCCGTTTCTGATAATCGGCAGAACTTTATCAATGTCTTTTTCGTCGAGAACCGAGACGGTCGCGCCGTTCGGTTTGGCGGCGACGCTTCCGCCGGAGATGTTTTTTATTTCGTTTTGCAAAACTTCCGCCGAAACGCCTTTGACGGTTATTTCGTAAATCTGTGTTTCGCCGCTGTTCGATAAAAGTTCGTCCAAAATTCCGGTCGCCGCGAGTTTCCCGTTTCGCAAAATCGCCACGCGGTCGCACAAGGCTTCGATGTCCGACAAAATATGCGTGGACATAAAAACGGTCGTGCCGTTCGTCCGCAAATCGCTAATCAGTTCGCGGATTTCGCGCCGTCCAATCGGGTCTAATCCCGACATCGGTTCGTCGAGAAAAACGATTTCCGGTTCGTTGATTAAAGCCTGTGCCAACCCGACTCGCTGCAGCATTCCTTTGGAGAATTTCCGCAGTTGTTTGTTCCAATCTTTTTCGTCCAAACCGACTTTCGTCAATAATTCTTCCGTTCTCCGGTTGCGCCGCGCCGCGTCCATTCCGAACAACTCGCCGAAATAATTCATCAATTCCCGCGCTTTCAAATAATCGTAAAAGTATGGATTTTCGGGACAATAACCGATGCGCGAGTGCATTTTGACATCAGAAATATCGCGCCCCAAAATCCGTG